>NZ_JNAS01000004.1 GCF_000760115.1 Prochlorococcus marinus str. SB | reverse complement strand
TTTAGCTCCTATTTCTGCTAACGCAAATGAGATAAATCTCAATGAAATTTCAAACTATTCTAATGTAGAAAGTATTGATTTTGTTAACTCTTTCAATAATGATGGACTCAAAGAAAGTCCCTTATTAGCTGGTGGTGAAGGCCTTGTAGATACTCCAGCTGACTCTTTTTCATCAACAACATCAGCAGAATTCGGTTCTACATTCTACGTAGGTACTATTGACGAAGGAGATGATGGTGGAGTAACAACATTCACCTATGATTTCGCAATGGATTTGAGTACATCATTCACTGGTGAAGATTCATTGGCTGTAGCTGTCATTGGTGGTAACGCAGGTACAACAGCTGTTGATGATGTCATGGGTGGAGACGGAACAGAAGACATCTTAACTCTTGATGGTGTTTCTTATACTTTCCCACTTGGTGGTTTCACAGTAACCGCTGGAGACGGTGTTGGAGTTGATGATCTTAACACTGGCGCTTGTGCTTACAGTGCATTTACAGACACTATTAGTGATTGTGGTACATCAAGCGTTGGTGGAGAGGCTGATTCAGCAGTAGCTGTATCTTATGACTTCGGTAATGGATTCACAGCAGCTGGTGGAGTAGGTTTTGCTACTGAAGCTACTGGTGTATTATCTGATGAAGATGCTAGTACTATCGGTTTAGAAGCTGCTTATACAGCTGATACTTATGGTGTTTCACTTGCTTACACAGATAATGATGAAGCTGGTGGAGATACATCATTTTATAGTATCCAAGCTTCATACACACCTGACGCACCTTATTCAGTAAGTGCTGGATACGAATTTGATGATGATGATGCTGACAGTATTTTCTTAGGTCTTACAACTGAAGTTGGTCCTGGATCATTAAGTCTTGGTGCATCAACACAAGAATTAGCTGATGATCATGATGACAACTACATGTATGAACTTGCTTATTCATATGATGTCAATGATGGCATGACTGTTACACCAGGTCTATTCATAATTGAAGACGCTGATGATGACGAGTTTGGAATGGTTGTTACAACAAGCTTTAGCTTCTAAGTTTATTTAAATAATTTTAAATTAACTTTTTAATTAAAAAGAGACCTGCCTATATGTGCAGGTCTTTTTTTATGACTCTTTTTATTTTGTCTGTTAACAACTACCAAAAAAAGAAAAACGTACTATTATAAGTATTGTAATCCTGTGTGAGGACAAACAGATGAAGCTTTTTCAGCGTTTGCTGGTAGCTCCAGCAGCTTTAGGTTTTTTAGCTCCTATTTCTGCTAACGCAAATGAGATAAATCTCAATGAAATTTC
>NZ_JNAS01000003.1 GCF_000760115.1 Prochlorococcus marinus str. SB | reverse complement strand
GTTACTTCTCTGCCAGAAATACTGACAGCACTGACACTATTCTCAGATCCTGCCGTGGTTACTATAAAGTCAGTGGTAGATGGAACATTACTGGAATCAAGACTTTCGTTATAGGTAAGAACAATCTGTGTTCCATCTGTAGATGTCACCGCACTGCTAAATGTTGGAGCAGCGTTGTCTTGTTCAGCTATTACATTTATTTCGACCGGAAATTCAGTGTCGCTGTAGGCGCCGTCCGGATCCGAAACGCGAAGCATCACTTCATGTGTTCCAAGATCCCTTGATGATGGGCTCCCAACCAGATGCGATTGGCTATCAATAGACAGCCATTCCGGTCCACTTAATAAGCTAAACGACAAGTCATTGGCTTCATGATCTGGATCAAAAATGTCTTGAGTTAGAGACGTAGCGAAAGCTTTACCCGCAACCGCATCACCTAGAGACCACTGCGTAGCAATCCAAGAAGGTCGTTGATTCGTCGGACCCTCAGGCTTCGGAGCAATGGGATATAAACTAACAACTCTGAAACCAGTATATATATTATCACTCTTGCGTTTTATAGGTACTCCGTTGTTACTATGGGTAGCTGTGAAATAACTATTGCCATTCGCTGCGTAAAAGCCACCACGGGCTCTGGTGTTAGCGCTATCGAAAGAATTGTCAGCTTCAAGCCATTCGCGCAAGCTTCCAGCTTGGTCGTATGTTCCATAATGCGATGGTCTGTCATCGGTGCCTACTGGATGTGGTGGTCCATCTTTATGTTGACCAGTTGGCCATCTTGAAAGATCACCATCTTGAATCGCATTAGAAAAGTATGCTTGGTCTCCCTTTGGAAGAGTAGTTGATTGGTAAGACTTGAGCTCAAGGCCTTCAAAGTCTTCGCTGAAATATTCATTATCTTGCTCATCAACAACTAAAATATTGTCAATGGCCCAAAAGGCCCAAAGGTCTTCACTAGTCTCATAACTCCATGTGAAAGTAGCTGATTGTGCTCCCTCTGGATTGTCGAGATTAATTGTTTTGTTCGCATTATAGCCGTATTTTCTTTCCTTGATCTGTTTAATAGTAATGGGAGCCGCGCCATCATAGGAGACTGAAATAGAAGCATGGTTAGGCGTATGTCTGGGCCATGATGAATCAAAATTAAGCTTGAGTTCGCCAGCTACTGCGCCAGAGATATCAATGCTTGGCGTAGAGATTTCCGACTGCGTTGTTACCCCAGCTGTTTCCAATGAGAATTCGTAGGGGTCAATAACTGCAATTGTCCCCGTGCCATAGGTAAATTTATTTCTAATACTTCTGTGTGAGTTATTGCGACTCCAGGATTTAATATTGTGAAAAGTCCAGCCATTGAATTCATCTGCTGTTAAGGCATTTTCTGATTCTTCTGAGACAAGTTTCCCATGCTTATTCCCGTTGCTAACTGACCAACCACTAGGAGCTTGATCAGTCCAATCTCCAGGTGCTGGTTGACCGGAAAAATAGGCGGCTTTGTACCACTCATCTTCTGTCGGCAATGCAACTGCGCCGATTTCCATCTCACTCCAATTTCGCTTGTTGATTCCATTGTTGGCTCCCCAAATGGTATAAGTACCCCGGTTATTGTTCCCACTTGTAAGCCAATTGCAGAAACGAAGAGCGCTCCTAAAGTCAACAAAATTGACTGGATGTTGTTCATAGCCATCTTCAACTGTGTAAACAAACTCACCATTGATTTCCTGCCTATTGATTTTCATCGATTCATGGTATCGATCGGTCAGACCATCCTGTGAGCTGACTTTTCCTGTGTCATTCAGAAAAGCCGCGTATTGTTCGTTTGTGATCTCGTATTTACTGATGTAATACTCATAGGGGACATGACCGTAACCATCAAAGTTGGCTTGATTCCCAGCATCCCCAACATGCACCATTTCAATTGGGATTGCTTTTTCTATGCCTGATGGCGTCGAAAACTCCCAGACATCGCCAGTGACGACTTCTCCGTCCTCTTTGACTGAATCAACGCGCCAGTAGTATATTTCACCCGGCACAAACGGGCTGTCAGGTGTGAAGATGTTATTTGTTTGCTCAGACTTTAATTCAAGGCTATTTGGATCATTGCCTAAATAAATACGATGTTTAACAGCATCGATTCCTCCAAGCCAAATCAGATCACTGGTTGGTCTCGCCCTCGGCGATGAGTCGTAGGGGATGGGAGATCGTGCCTTTTCCGTGCGGTGGCCAGGGATCCAATAGTTCAGATCACCGAATTCATAGGCTCCAATATCAGGAGCATCTCCTAGAAAACCATCAGTGATTCCTGTTTGTTCAACACCTGCATCAATTAACTGAGAGTCACTTTTTAAACGAAAGTCAAAATTTTCGGGATCACGGAGCTCAGATTGAAGAACATTTCCTCTGCTTCGGGTCGTTGAATTGCCTTGGTGGATGCCAGGTGTTTTGTATTCCGATGGATAACTATCGTGATTGCCCGCATTGTTCACTGCAATGGAATGTTGATTGCCAAGTTTTTCTGCTGAACCCCGTCGTCCATCGACTCTATAGTCGTAAACATTAAAATAATTATTTTCAGCTGTTGGGCGGATGATTCCGTTAACTGCTGGATCGTATCCTTCTGTAAAACCATAGAATTTATCATGTGCAACATTGATGTCTATATGAGTATTGCCGAAGGCAGTATTATTCGTAATTGTGTGCAGATCACCTTTCAGTCGTGTACCACGCTTGGCACCAGTTAATACATTATTTTGTACAGTTCCACCCATTCCTGCAGCGTCGCCATCAAAGCGAATGGCATTTCTTCCTGGCATGTTATGAATCCAGTTGTTTCGCAATGTCGTTCCCATGACATTGCCGCGATTCACTTGGATTCCAGCGTCATCACCATGAAAGTGAAAGTCATAAATGCGGTTGAATTCAGCTAAGGACTGCGCGCCCTGCTGTGCTTGTCTATTCCCAAATTTCCCCATACCACCCCATCCGCCCGTATGAAATGTTGAGTGGCGGACAATATTTCCATCATTCACTCCTGCACTCCACAACATGCCTCCGCCGTGGGGCTTGTTATGGAAATAGCTATCCTCCACAAGATAATTTGAACCTCCTCGCCCGTAATAAAGGAGAAGTGAATAGGAGTTTGCAAATTCGCTCCTACGGAATGTCAAACTCGCATCGCCATTTCGATGTGCTAATCCACCCGGTCCACCGGTTTCGTTACCAGCGATGTTGATATAATTTTCATAGTCACCCTCTGCTTTGTTAATATCTGCGCCAAGCATCTGCTTGTGGTGGCCAGAATATAAAAACTTGCTGTTCTCAAAGGTTAGGTTATGAGAACCTAATAAATGAAACGAGCCTGTTCGAACTGTGATTCCATCAAATTTGATATGAGACGAATCATATACTTTTAGAATCCGATCAGAGTCTGTCTGGTGTTCTTGCTCGGTATAACCACGTGCCTTGATCAATGCTTGATTCGGATTGGCATTGTTTTCAAGCCAAACATATAATTCTTTCGTATCCTTGTCATAAAACCACTCACGTTCTGAATTAAGTAGATCAAGATCTCCTGTGATATAGTAATTTTCTAGAATCTTCAGATCTTCAGCTCCTGATGACGTTTCAAATGTTGCCTCACCAGCGTTGTGAGATGTAATGTCAAAAACTTTCGGGCCTACACCATTAACGACGACGACACCACCTTCCACGCTGACATTCAGATCAGAAAGGCTATGCTTTTCGTCTTGATTTCTAAAGCGATTGGTCTCCGCACTTTCTTCAACAATTCGATCAGCATGAGAACGTGTTCCTAAATCCCAGTAACTCTCTGGAGTTGGATTGTTACCATCAGATTCATCGTATTCATCCCAATGTTTTTTGATGTCTGGCCAACGTGCCCCGATGAGCATCGTGTCATCAAGGAATAGCTGAGTGACATCAAAGTCAACGGTTGTTTTCCAGATGTTGCCTTCGTAAGGTATCCATTCGCTTGTAATGTCTTTTGCGCCTTCAATCACAACTTTTTCATCGTTGTAATTGCCGATCGTTATTGGCTCTTCTTCAGTGCCATGGATGTTGTCAATATGAACTCTTTCTTTGTAAATTCCCCCTCTTAGTTTAATCTCATCACCTGGTTGAGCTATCGACGATGCATAGGTAATCGTTGCCAGCGGCAGCTCGTACGTTCCCGGATTGCTGTCGTCCCCGTCTGGAGACACATAGATGGTCGTATCTGGAATAACTTTTATGGTGTAGGGAACATCTAGGGTTTGTGATTCACCCAAGGAATCTTCAACACGGAAAACAATGGACTTGTTGCCAGAATCACCGGCACGTGGTGTTCCTGTAAGCCCTCCATTGGATGTCACGCTCAACCACTCAGGCCCCTCCTCTATTGAAAAGCTGAGAGGGTCTCCATCCGCATCAAAGGCAAGCTCAGCTATTGAGGTAACATAAGGCTCATTTTCATAGGCATCATCCAATTCCCAGGCTGTTGATTTCCAGGCAGGGGTCAGATTGTCAGTACGCTTTCGAACAACGCGGAATCCCCAATCCGAGCCTTGATCGGACGCCGCTCTAGTTTTCCCAGGGGAGCTTGAGCTCATTGAGTTGAGGCTCACAGGATGAAGAAAACTGCCTCCTTTTCGAAGCTTTCCAGGTAACTCGTTGGGTAAATAAGCAACGTCATCGAGCCATTCCCAGGCATTACCAGCTTGGTCATACGTGCCCGATGGGCTGGGTTGGTCGAAGCTTCCGACTGGGGCAAGCCCTGCAAAAGCAGAGCCTTCAATATTGGCCTGATCTACCCCAATGGAATCAGTCTGTGTTGGATAGGTGTGTAGCGACGGATCAGACGAAGAGTCATAAAGGCCTGCCTTCAGCCATTCCGCATGGGAGGGCAGCGCGTAGGCACCTCCGTCAAACTTATCTTGATCACGTGGAATTTCTTCTTCTTTATTATCACTTTGCGCTGGCTTGATCGCATAAACTCCGTTTTCGGTGCTGCCAGTCGATAGCCAGTTTGCATAACGTGCAGCATCATAAAAGCTGACATACGTTACTGGATGATTTGCTAATTCAGGAACAACGGTATAGGAATAATCTCCTGATTCCCCCTGCCGGGTGATACCACCTAGGCCCTGATCAAGATCTGTCTCACCCATTTTATTGTCATAGAGTAAGTAATTATCGACAGAAGCTACCGAATTCAAGAATTGCGCATACTGCGCATTCGTAACCTCATGGGTTCCAATATAAAAGTCGTAATCGGGCAACGTTGAGTTAGATACTGGGTCAATCTCTAGCGTTTCTCCGGGAACAGCACGAACCAGAACACTCGGCATCGCAGGCAATGCTTCAACCACCTGGAACGACCAAAGATCACCTTCAACAACGGAGCCATCTTGTTGTTCCGTATCAACTCGCCAGTAATAGGTGGTGCTCGGAATGAGACCTTCAGGGGGTGTGAAAATATTGTTGGTTTGCGAGCTAACGAGCGTAAGGTCGGTTGAATTCTCGCCAAAGTAAACATGGTTCAGCTTTACATCCTTCCCTTCCAGCCACATCAAATCAGCGTCAGGTTTGACGGTTGTTGAACCATTTGGGGCAATCGGGGTCCTAGCTTTTTTTGTACGGTGGCCTGGAATCCAATAGGACGATGCACCTACTTCATAGGCGCCACTATCGGGTGCCTCTCCTTGATATCCATCAGTAATGCCAGAGATATGTAGGCCTGTATCAACAAGTGCTGAATTTTGTTTTGGACGAAAATCAAAATTTTCAGGGTCCCGCAGCTCTTCTTTGATCAATGAAGTACGTTTATTGTCTTGGCCGTGATCGCTTACATAGGAATTGCCAACTGCCTGATTTGGAGATCCAACGCCAAAAGGATCAGGCATCCGATCAAATGCGTTGTTATGAATACTTGAATTGAAATGGCCTCGTCGCCGATCCTTGTCCTTCCCATGTCTTGAAGGTATGTATCGATCATCCCACTCCATTCCATCATCAACGCCATCATCATTCAGGTCCAGGTAACCATAAAATTTTCCGTGGTCAGCACTTAGATCGTATGAAAAGTTAGAAACTAAGGTGTTATTCATGATTTCATGCTGATCACCTTTGATTCTCATTCCACGGCGAGTTTCATGAGCAACGTTGTGATGAGCAGTGCCTCGGATACCCGCGGGGCTACCATCAAACCGGATTCCATTGCGCCCTGGAGCATCGTGAATCCAGTTGTAGGCGATCAAAGCGCCTTCTTGAGATGCTGCTGGTACCTGAATACCCGAGACATCTCCATCACCGTGGAATGAGTGAATGTGGTTGTATTGCCATACAGATGAATCGCCGATTTTCGCAGCACTACCAAAGCCAAAGGTGTGAAATGTATTTCTCTCAACCTTCATACCTGGTGCCGCCGAGACTCTCAGGGCTCCGCGATCGCGAACATTATGCAAATAACTATTCTTTATTTCTAATCCAGGCCCGGCGGCGCGCAGCAAATGGCTGATTCCGTTGGCAAATTCACAGTTGGTAAAACTAATATTTGAATCAGGAACCTCATCTAAGTCTGGCCGTCCCTTCAGGCTGACTGGTTGAATGCGATTGTTATAGAGAGGAAGCTGTCCATCCTTCAACATCCGACCATCATAGGTCGGATATAGGAAACGCATCTCGTCAAAATTTAGATTCGTTGCTTCGTTAAATTCAAATATTCCAGTATGAAGTGTGATTCCTTTGAAATCTAGAAATGATGAATTGTCGATCTCCAGTAGTACGTGATAATCAGCATCTGGATGTAGATCGGGGTCCGAGATATACGAGCTTGAACGATCCCAGGCACGTGCCTGCAAGTCACTCAAATTGGGATCCTGGTCATCAGGCATCCAGACATACAGGTCTCCGGATTCCTTGTCGTAATGCCATTCCTGAGGCTGATCCAGAAAGCCTAAATGGCCCTCTAGATGATAATGAAGCTGTCTGCTTCCCTCAACCGGACCATTTTTGGTGGGCCAGAGATCTGCAGTTTCGACATTGCCGTCGTTCCCGCTGATCCAATTAAAATTCTTCAGGGCTGTCTGACCTGGACTGCGGAGCCATAATTCAAAGTTTGAATCAATATCAAATATAGATTCGCCAGCCTTGTGATTGATGATCTCACCAGCATGGGTCTGGCCAAAGCTTTTATGAGGGACCAGCATCGCTCCTTTGACACTGAAGTCAAGATCAGATAGGCGATGTTGACCTTCATGATTTCTATACTCATCCGGCACCTCAGGATCAACAAGGGCAAGGGCACGTGTGCCTTCAATATCCCAGTAACTATTCGGTGTTGCGTTGCGGCGATCTGAGTCATCAAGACGATCCCAATCTTTTGTGATGTTCGGCCAGCGTGCCGCTGTTAACATCTGTCCATCTAGAAACAGCTGAGAGATGTCAAAATTGAGATTCGTTTTCCAAATATTCTCGTCATGCTTGACCCAACGCGTATTGATTGCCTCAGCACCAGTCAGAATGACTTCTTCATTCTGATAATTTACAAAAGTGATTGGTGCGTCTTTGTGGCCATTCAGCTCTTCGATTTTGAGGCGTTCACGGTAGGTGCCCCCGCGGATTGAAATCACATCACCGGCTTGAGCATTATTAATTGCATGTTGAATGGTTCTGAATGGAGCAATAAAGCTGCCTGAGTTGGAATCATCTCCATCAGTAGAGACGTATATTGTGCTGCTTTGTGAGTCGGTTCCGATTTGGCTAAGGACAATACTCTTAAGTGGATCCTGGTTATTGCTATTTAGAGATTGCTCTTTTCTTACTTCGTTGTTACCGCTTTCATTCATGCCGGTATTTTTGGCTGTTTATTAAGAAATTATTCAATCTTACTATAAACAAAAACCTAAAAAAAAGAGTAATTTAATGTATGTTTTATAAACGACATTTATTTGAAAGGAGAGTCAACCGAGACACCCAAAAAATTCTATTAAAGATATTCAAATATATATAGACTCTGCTCCATAAAACATTGCATTAAATTCTGTAACTGAGCTGACATCCCATGACAGTCGATCCAAGATAGTTTCTTAAGCAGAAGTATTCATTTCAAGATCCTTAACTCAATTTTAAATAATATATCCTAGAAATAATTTTAGATTTATTAATCAAATGAATACTTATTTTGTAACTGCAACTTTTAAGAATGTTGCTCTCATGGGTGCAGCTTACGATCTTTTTTTAAAGGTTGTTGAAGATGGAACTTTGAATGATGAGTTTGAAGGATTCAAAGTTTTGGGAAGGTATCATGCCTCTTACTCAAATAATGTTTATATTATTGTCCAAGCTTCAGCAGGTATAAAAATGACAGAACACTTTGCTCCTTGGAAAGTTAAGTTTGATATAGATTTTGATATCAAGCCAGTTATGACTGACGATGAAAAAGTTGCTGAGCATAAGCTTGTTGGTTCATTAATGGCAGCAGAAAAGAAAATGGGATTCTCAGGTTAATTATTTTTTAAAAATGTAGATTATGAATATTTTATTCCTATTTTGAAAAATTCTCCAGAAACTGCATCTACAAAAAGATGAAACTCTACTACTATCACTGCTAATAGTTAGTAATTGACAGTCGATCTAAAATAAGGGGCAAATAGCTCCTTTTTTAATGTCAAGTACTCAAGCCATAGAAAATTTAATTAATGGTTATGCAACCAGTGAAGACTCCTCTTTTCTAATACCGAATGCGACTGAAGATTTTTTGGCTGTAAGGCCAAGTGGAAATCCAATCTCTGCGCAGGGATTAGTGGGAATGTTTGATAGTAAAGACTTAGTTGCAGAATCCTCAGAACTAATCAAAACCCACAAAATTGAAATTTACGGTGAGATAGCATACGCCGTTTTCACTTTGAATGAAATCTTCAGTTATAAAGGAAATCAAAATAAAGATCTTTCAACTTACACTTGTATTTTTAAAAATGAAAACGGTACATGGAAATATGCCTGGATGCAAAGATCACAAGGAACTACTGATATGAAAACTTGGGAATAAATGAAACGCTTACTATTTTGACCGCAGGTAAATTAAGGCTTGGTTATCCTGAATCAATAACTCCTGAAGAAATACCTTTTTAATTAATGTTGCGACTTCTTCCGTTACCTATTTTTATTTGCATTTATCTATTTTCTTGGTGGAGATGTAAAAAAAATATTATCGCTAGTGATAAGCAACTTAAACCTTGCATTGATTGGGCATATATAAAAAATTTACCTCTCCCACCAAAACCTTCATTTGTGGAGTTTTATATTGTTTATGTCTCTTCTTTTTTTAAATTTCCCTTTGGGATAATTATTCAACAACTACCTTTCTCAAAGAAAGTAAGATACTACGAAAGAGAAATGAAATTAATATTTGATAAATGGAATCTAGAAAAAATTAAAAAAATAATTAACTAATTTATTGATATGTTTGGAGTAAAGATATATAAATTCCTAATAATACAAATATTGCTACACCTATTCCCATAACTGTGGTGGGTTGATTATTCCAGAAATTAGTTAAAAATTCCATTGATTGGGAAGTTTAAATTTTTTTAGCTCTATTAGCTCTATTCATAACTTTTCGCAAAATATTATTTTTAATTGATAAATCAGAAATACAATAAAGAGTTAAAAACAGAACTACTTTTGCAAAAAATGAGATTTGCATAATAAAAATAACTCTACACTCATAAAAGCAAATTTCATTAAAACTGCCAATTTTTTTGAAGACCTCACAGGAGGTATTTTTAATAATTGACAGTCTCTCTAAAATAAGTTGCAATTATTTTTTAATTTATGTTGTTTCTAATTTCTTACAAATTTACTGATGCAAATGCTCAAGATAAGGGATCCAAAATGTTAAAAGAATGGTACGACAAAGGCGGGCCACAAAATAGACCAGAAGGTTATGACGTTAAATCTTGGATTTTCTTACCTCAACATGGCAATGGTTACTCTGTTGTAGACGCTGATTCTTTAGAAACTATTTGGAAACAGTGGAGTCCTTGGAGAGAATTATTGGAATTTACTATTGAACCTTGTGCAGATTTAGATCAAACAGTAGCTCTATATTGTTAATGAAACGCTTATTACTTGCATCGCTTTTAAAATTCTGTGCCCATACAATATGAATGCAAACTTAATAACAATAAGATTGAAGCACCAAAATAATGTATATGGAACCATTTAATAAAAGATACATTATTAGATTTTTTCTTATAAAAGGAAGTAAATAAATTGGATAAGTATGGCTTTGTTTTAAGTGAGAGCTTCAAAGTATTCATAATGGTTTTATTTTTAATGAAACAAATAAAAAATATTTATGCAAGTAATAATACTTTTCTAAATTAGAGAACTAGAACTACAAATTTAATTATATCGCTTAATATTTTTAATTAGTTTATCTGTAGATATTATTAGGTAAAAAGTAAACTGAAAATATAGTCAAAATTAATCAATTACATTCTAAGAAATAAAACTATTCATACTTATTTATGACTTAAAAACTCTATGACTTCGGCTTAAAAAATAAAATCAGATATTGATCCATCGTCTAAGTTATGGTTATAAATTATTGCCAATAAATCACTTTTATTTTCATTTGTATAGACCTTAATATTTTTGCCACTATTAAAAATACCTAATTCTCTAACAACAAAATCTGCTTTGTCGATTTTATCTTCTCCTTTTTCAAAATCTCTTATTCTGTCATAACCACTTCCTGCAGTTAATCTAAATACATCATTACCACTTCCACCATATAAATCATCTTTACCTAAACCTCCAACTAAAATATCATCGCCATCTTCTCCTTTTAATAAATCATCTCCACTTTCTCCATATAATTCATCTCCATCATCTCCACCTCTAAGATAATCATCGTCTTC
>NZ_JNAS01000001.1:300000-420066 GCF_000760115.1 Prochlorococcus marinus str. SB | reverse complement strand
CTGGATCATTAAGTCTTGGTGCATCAACACAAGAATTAGCTGATGATCATGATGACAACTACATGTATGAACTTGCTTATTCATATGATGTCAATGATGGCATGACTGTTACACCAGGTCTATTCATAATTGAAGACGCTGATGATGACGAGTTTGGAATGGTTGTTACAACAAGCTTTAGCTTCTAAGTTTATTTAAATAATTTTAAATTAACTTTTTAATTAAAAAGAGACCTGCCTATATGTGCAGGTCTTTTTTTTTTGAAAAGATGAAAATTGAAAATTTGGTTAAATTACTAATTAAAGAAGAAAATTTAATGACTCCGATATTTAAATGTTTAATTTGTAGAAAGGATATAGAAAGGTCTAAAAAGACATTTTGGAAAAAAAAAGGACATCTTTTATGCTCTACATGTCTAGACAATATAGAAAAAAACAATAAATAAAGTTGAGAATGTATTTTTATTAATAAATTACTTTCAATTAGAATGCTTAGAATATGTCATGATGTTTTATATTCAAATTTTTAAAATCCCTAGCCTAATTTAGTGAATAAAACGAAATTTATGATGAAAGCTTATAAAACTAGTTATTACCAGATTACCATTGATTGTTTCCTTAAAATCTATAATAAATAGTCCTTAAAAAAATAAATAGGATAAAGTAAAAAAACATTTCTTCAATAAGTTTAAAAAGAAGAAATGTTAAGAATTTAAGTTATTGAAATTGTAGTTTAAGAATGTAATCTCAAACAATTTTAGAGGAAGAATTCTTGCTTCTAAAATTTAAAACCAACCAGGAATGATTTGACCAGTTGTTACGTAGGCACCTACAGCTGCGACAAAACCCAACATTGCTGCCCAACCGTTAAAACGTTCTGCTTCAGGAGTCATGATAAAAAAGTAAATTATGTAAATCATTGTAACAGGAAATGTAAAGCTTTGTAAAGTAAAACAACTGAATTTAATGAATATTTACTTTTTTTTTTGTTATTGCCTTTTACGTTGCAATAATGTTACATAATTGCGCAAGAAGTTTAGACTTTCTTCCAAAGGATATCTAATGGATGTATTTACGCTCTGTATGGATAAAATAGCGTTTCAAAAATTCATGTCGAATTCTATTGTTGTGTTTTTTTATGTTGCGAAGATTAGTCATCGGGAAATTATGATCTTTTAAACCAAGAAGGCATTTTATTTTTGATATGTAAGTTATGGTTGAATACTGAGCAAAATTTATCCTAATTAATTCATTGTTTATTTGCTCTTAAATTCAGTTTTCGAATACAGTTGGCTTTATTCTTTATGCTTAATCAATTTTTTATTAAAAAAAGTATCTTTTAAAGCTAAGTTTAAGTCGTTTTTATTTATTTATGGTCAATGAATTCAATTAATGTAGATGTGGGTCGCCTGAGATTCGAACTCAGGACCAGCCGGTTAAAAGCCGGATGCTCTACCGCTGAGCTAGCGACCCGTAATGTTAAAAAGAATACATAATGAATTATCCCTTTTTAAGGTAAAAAAAACAACTTATTATTCTTACTTAAACAATTGCAATACAATTTTTAAATAATTAGATAAAAATTTAATAAATTCTCTCCTTATCTGCGTTAAAAAGCTAATATATTTAATTAGTTATCAAATTAAAAAGATGTTAAGAACTATTGTCGTTTTTGCCCCAATTATTGCTGCTCTAGCTTGGGTTGTATTTAACATTCAAAAGCCTGCAAGAGAGCAATTCAATAGAGACTTTTTGGGTAAGGATTAATTCGATTTGATAGGGAAAGAAGTAATAGTAATTGGAGCAGGTCTTGCAGGTTCCGAAGCAGCTTGGCAATTGGCAACCTCTGGTGTGCCAGTTAAATTAGTCGAAATGAGACCTTTCAAATCAACTCCAGCTCATCATACGAGTACATTTGCAGAATTAGTTTGTAGCAATAGCTTTGGGGCATTAAGTCCAGATAGAGCGGCAGGTTTATTGCAGCAAGAGCTAAGAGGTTTTAATTCATTGATCATCAATACAGCAGATAAATTTGCTGTTCCTGCTGGAGGTGCCTTGGCGGTTGATAGATCAAAATTTAGTAACGCTTTGACTGAAATTTTATCTAATCATCCTTTAATCGAAATTAAGAGGTTTGAACAATTGGATATCCCTAGCAAAGAAAATATTACGATCCTCGCAACTGGTCCATTAACTGCTGATGAATTGTCTTATAAAATTCAAGCTTTTACTGGTATCAATGCGTGTCATTTTTTTGATGCCGCTAGTCCAATTGTATATGGAGATACTATTGATCAAGAGATTGTATTTAAAGCTAGTAGGTACGACAAAGGAGATCCGGCATATTTGAATTGCCCTTTAAATAAGGACGAATATATAACGTTTAGAAGAGAATTGATTGAAGGAGAGCAGGCTAATTTAAAAGACTTTGAGAAAGAATCAGCTAATTTCTTTGAAGCTTGCTTACCAATTGAAGAAATTGCTAGAAGAGGAGTTGATACAATGAGATATGGACCATTGAAATCTATTGGTTTGTGGAATCCAAAATGGGGAGATTTATTTGATAGGGAAAATAGATTAAAAAAGCGACCTCATGCAATTGTCCAATTAAGGAAAGAAGATTTAGAAGGGAAATTACTAAACATGGTAGGTTTTCAAACTAACCTCAAATGGTCAGAGCAAAAAAGAATATTTAGGATGATTCCTGGTTTAGAAAAGGCTGAGTTTGTACGCTTTGGAGTAATGCATAGAAATACTTTCTTAGAATCTCCAAAATTACTTTTACCGACATTGCAATTTATGAAAAGGGAAAATCTTTTTGCGGCGGGTCAAATAACGGGGACAGAAGGTTATGCAGCAGCAGCTGCAGGGGGCTTGCTTGCAGGAATAAATGCATCCTTATTAGCTAAGGGTAAAAAACCAGTAAGTTTTCCAAGTGAATCAATGATTGGTTCTTTAATCAATTTTATTAGCAACAAAAATCAAATATTGTCCAATCAGAAAAAAAATAAATTCCAACCAATGCCTGCCTCATTTGGTTTAGTTCCAGAACTAACTAACAGAATAAAAGATAAAAGATTAAGATACAAAGCTTATCAAGAAAGATCTACTGAAGCCTTGAATGACTTTAAATATAAACTTAATTCTTGTTTTGATAAAGACCACTTACTCAGCAAAATTTACTAAGATTAATTATCAAAGATCCACAAAATGGAATTAAATAAGGAAAATTTCGATGCAATTATTATTGGCTCAGGTATAGGAGGGTTAGTAACTGCTTCACAATTGGCGGCGAAAGGAGCTCAAGTATTGGTTCTTGAAAAATATATTATTCCAGGGGGAAGTGGAGGCTCTTTTAAGAGAAAAGGCTATACCTTTGATGTAGGGGCTTCAATGATTTTTGGATTTGGAGAGAAAGGCTATACCAATTTATTAACTCGTGCTTTGAAAGATGTAAATGAAAAATGCGAAACTATTCCCGATCCTGTTCAACTGGAATATCACTTACCACATAACTTTAATATTTCTGTAGATAAAAATTATGAGCAATTTATAAGCAAATTATCAGCTAGTTTCCCTAATGAAAAAAAAGGTATCAAGAAATTCTACGATACTTGTACAAGTGTATTTAAATGTTTAGACTCAATGCCTCTTTTATCAATAGAGGATCCAAGTTATCTTTTTAAAGTTTTCTTTAAATCTCCATTATCCTGTTTAGGGTTAGCTAGATGGTTGCCAGCAAATGCGGGAGATGTTGCAAGAAAGTTTATAAAAGATCCTGAACTTTTAAGATTTATCGATATCGAATGTTTTTGTTGGTCTGTAATGCCAGCTCTAAAAACCCCTATGATTAATGCGGGAATGGTATTTACAGATAGGCATGCTGGGGGGATAAATTATCCAAAAGGTGGCGTTGGAACCATAGCAGAGAAGTTTGTTTCTGGTATTGAAAAATTAGGAGGAAAAGTTAGATATAAAGCCAATGTGACAGAAATCCTCTTAAAGGATGAGAAAGCGGTAGGAGTTAAGCTCTCAAATGGGGAAAAGATATATTCAAACATTATTGTATCCAACTCCACTAGATGGGATACATTTGGATTAAAAGATAATACTAAAGGATTAATTTCGAGTAAAAACGTCCCAAAAAGTGAATATAAGTGGTCAGAAACTTATAAACCTTCACCTTCTTTTGTTTCGATTCACCTTGGAGTAGAAAAAAATCTAATATCCGATAATTTTAATTGTCATCATATAATCGTTGATAATTGGGAAGAATTAGAAAGAGAAAAGGGAGTTATTTTTGTTTCTATACCTACTTTGCTTGATTCTTCTTTAGCTCCAGAAGGTAAACATATCGTACATGCATTTACTCCTTCATCGATGAGTGAATGGGAAGGCCTATCAAGGAAAGAATATTTGCAAAAGAAAGAAAAATATTTTTCTTTTCTTGTTGAAAAAATATCGACTATTCTTCCTAATCTTGAACAAAATATTGATCACAAAGAAATTGGTACTCCCAAAACTCATAAAAAGTTTCTTGGAAGATATGAAGGTAGTTATGGGCCAATTCCCAGTAAAAAGTTGCTTGGACTTTTGCCCATGCCTTTCAACACTACAAAAATTCAAAACCTTTATTGTGTAGGGGATTCATGTTTCCCTGGCCAAGGCCTAAATGCAGTTGCTTTTAGTGGATACGCATGCGCTCACAAAATAGGTGCAAAGTTAAACATAAACAGTTTTAAATTGCCTGATTAAAAGGATACTTCAGAAATGATAGAAACGTTTAAAACTCCTTTTTTCGTAAAAAGTTCGTTAATTTCTCTCTATTTAGCGCTTACAATTCCTTTACCATTTATTTCAATTGAAAAATTAAAAATACCATCTATTATATTTTTTGCCTTAGGAGTTTATTTGATAATCAATATCACAAGTGATTATGTAGAAACTTGCAGTAATAAGATTTCATACAAAAGTAGTTTTATTTCAAAATTCTTAGGAAAAAAAAATTGGGAGATTTCTTGGAAAGATATTAAATTAATCAAATCTTTGCCAACCAGTCAGGGTAGTAAAGTTTATTACTTTAATACTTTTCAAGGTGATAATATCCTTGTCCCACAAAGATTGGAAAACTTTGAAAAATTCTTATTAATTGTTTCCAGTAATACTGGTATTGCTATTAATGAAATATCTTACATATCACCACTATGGACATATAAATTACTGACTTTAATATCAGTTTTAATGATTATTGGTGAATTATTTGCTTTTCTAAATTAAATATTATCAATACTGAATCTATAACCTTGTTGTCTAACAGTGGTTATTCCCCCTCCTTCTCCCAATCCAGCCTGCTCTAATTTCCTACGCAGGGTTAATACTTGAGTATCAACAGACCTTGGGCCACCACTGAAGGGCGGCCAGGCCATTCTTAAGAGCTCTTGACGACTTCTTACCATCCCAGGTGGCATTAAAAGAGCGCAAAGGAGTGCAAACTCCCTAGGACTTAATTCTACTGGCTTCTCGCTTAGAGTAACTTGTCTCAAAAGAAGATGAACCTCTAAAGGTCCAACCTCAACTTTTTCTTGTAATCCTATCCTTCCCCTTTTTAGGAGTGTTCTGCATCGTGCTGCAAGCTCTTCAAGTCCAAAAGGTTTTCTGAGGACATCATCTGCCCCTTCATCTAAAAGATTTACTAATGCTTCAACACCTGATCTTGCCGTTAAAACTATGACTGAAGACCCAAGTTGTTGAGCTAATCTCATTGCAGTATTCTGCTCTAGGATTTCTGCGCTAACTAATAAGTCAGGTGCTTGTTCTCTGCATAAGTCAATAGCTTCTGCAGCTGTACCTACTGCTGCAGCTAAATGGCCATCTTGGCGAAGCCTTTGCACAAGTACTGTTCTAAGTGTGGGGTGAGGTTCAACAACTAGAACTCTTGAGGGAGTTTGAGAGCTCGTAGGCAATTGTGAACTGCCAGGAGTTGAAGCTAAGATTTGCTCAGTTGATTGCATTCTTAATTACTGTTGGGCCAGGCAATTTTTGATCGTTCTTAATAAGGTATAACAAATGCAAAATAAAAATCAGAATTTATCGAATTATGACATCATTTGAAAACCCCAAAGCAATTCGTCACTTTCAGTCAATTTGCGATAGTTGCCAGGACTTAGTTACTCGTTTTCATACGCCATCTGATCTTAAATTATATAGTGATGGTTATCTCCAAGCATTAAGGAATTGCAGTAGTTTAGAGCAAAAGGATCAAGAGAAATTAGAAAGATTAATTGAAAGATGGATTTTAGATCCGTCAAGTTTTATTGATCCAGATGGAGATGGAAATAAAGGTTTTTTTGACAAAAAAAGGATTTAAAATATTAATTTTTATTAATCAATAAAGTATTTATACTCACTAATTGTTTTAAGACGCTAATTCAACTTCTATTTTTTCTTTGAGAGATCCAGAGTTGTACATCTCAATAAGAATGTCTGATCCACCAAGAAATTCTCCTTTTAAGTAAACTTGAGGAATTGTTGGCCAATCTGAATATTCTTTGATACCTTCTCTTATAGCGAAATCACTTAAAACATCAAAGGAACCAAATTCTACCCCTAAAGAATTTAATATTTGAACTACATTGTTGGAAAAACCGCATTGAGGCATTAATTTTGTCCCTTTCATGAAAACCATTACTGGATTAGATTCAATCAGTTTTTGTATTTTATCTTTTGTTAGGTTGTCCATAATTCAATTTGGAGTTTCTGTTTTTAATGCCAGTGCATGAATAGCCTCTGAAGCTAATTCTTCCTTCAAAGCAGAATATACTAGCTGGTGTTGTTTAACTAATGATAATCCAAAGAATTCAGATGCGATTACAGTTACTTGCAAATGATCATTTCCCTTTAGGTTTTCAACAAATACTTGGGAATTAGGGATTTTTTTTGTTATTAAGTTAATAACTTCTATTTTAGTAATCATTGTAAATTTTAATTAACCTTTATATTTTGTCTCAACAAATCCTAGTTGGATCAATCTTTCATAAGCTTCTTTACCTGCAGGGCTATTAGGTGACATTATTCTAATTGTTTCAACAAGTAAGGGTACTGCAACCTCAGGTTTTTCAGTTTTTATATACAAAGAGGCTAATCTTTCATTTGATTCTGCCAAAATTTGTAATGTTTGCTTACCTTTCCTTTGCATTTCATTTGGTATTCTTGCATCAATACCTTTGAACGATGAATTTAGATCAGAATAAAAAGACGCAAGTTGCTTTGCTAATTTTCTAGCGTCTAAATAAAAATCCTTAGCTTTTTCAAAATCCCCATTTTTAATATATTTATCACCTTCTTTTATAAAATATTCAACGTTTGAGAGGGAAAGCTTTTTACTCTCATTTGAGAGGACTTTGAAGTCTTCTGGATTCTTTATTTCTGCATGAACTTCATTTTTGTAAGGAACATTTCCAAAAAATATAAATAAAATTGGGATTAATTTAAAGAATTTCATTTTCTTTTTCAATTATTAGAGTACATAGTAACTTATTCCAGATTCATCTACCTACACTTTTTAATGCTTTTTCTTCCTCTTGAATCATTTTTTCATTTAGAAATTTATTAAAATCCTTAATAGTAAGGCTTGAATAATTATTAATTGGTATTGGTTTTCCAAAAGATAAACAAAATTCGCCCCTAAAGTTTGGAGGTATTTTGCTGTAAGCAATTCCTATAGGAATTATAGTAATAGAGGTTGTTTTTTTTGTAGCTAATCTAGCTAATCTGCATAGTCCCTCTTTGAGAACTAATTTTTTTCCATATCTATTAATCTTTCCTTCGGGAAAAACAACTAATTGTTCGCCTTTTTCTATAAGATCAATCGCATATCTTAAAGCTGAGAGAGATGGCGATAATTGATTTATTGAAAAACATCCAAGTCTTTTTAAAAACCAACCTTGTATTCCTCTCATTTCGGATTTAGTGACCATAAATCTACAATCCTTCTTTGTTACCCTTCTACCCATTGCCATTGTGAGTATTAAGCCGTCCCATCTTGATCTGTGGGTTGGAGCTAAAATGATAGAGGAATTTATGGGAATCAAATAACCATTTGTTAATATTTTCTTTTTTCTAAAAAAGAATCTCAAAACAACGTCCTGGGTAACAAACATTGCAATAAATCCCAATATAGGGTTGATTTTATGCCAAATATCTAAGGTATTCTTCTTCAAGTTCTATTTACTATATATTAATAATTTAAGTGTTTGCCCTTTTTTATTAGCTATTATTGGGCGGTTACTAGATTGTCTAGAAATAAAGATTTTCAAAATTATGGCTACTTTAGGAGTAAATATTGATCATATTGCAAATGTAAGGCAAGCGAGGAAAACTGTGGAGCCTGACCCTGTGCAATTTGCTTTTTTAGCTGAATTAGGAGGTGCAGACTCCATAACAGTTCATCTAAGAGAAGATAGAAGGCATATACAAGATAGAGACTTATTCCTTCTAAAAGAGACTATAAAAACAAAACTCAATTTAGAGATGGCTGCTACTGAAGAAATGTTAGAAATTGCCAAAAAAACTCTTCCCGATTATGTAACTCTTGTACCCGAGAAAAGACAAGAAGTTACTACTGAAGGCGGGTTGGATGTAAAAAGTAATGTGCAATACCTTAAGAATTTTGTTGAAAATTTAAAGGATTCAAATATAAAAGTAAGTGCATTTATTGATCCTCTTGGTGAACAGATAAATTTTTCCAAAGAAATAGGTTTTGATTTTATTGAATTACATACTGGAAAATATGCTGAACTATCAGGATCTGATCAGTATAAAGAGCTCCAAAGGATTATAGAGTCTACACATTTAGCAAATGACCTTGGATTAGTTGTTAACGCTGGTCATGGCCTTAATTACAATAATGTAAAAAAAATTGCAGCAATTAACAATATGAACGAGTTAAACATCGGTCATAGTATTGTTGCAAGGGCTTTAGCGATAGGATTAGAAAAGTCTGTTCGTGAAATGAAGTCACTTATTACATCAAATTAAATTTCAAAATGACAAAATATTTTTTCGTCGCGGCAAGTGAAAAGTTTTTAACAGTTGAAGAACCACTTGATGAAATTTTGAAAGAGAGGATGAGGAACTATAAAGAAAATAATAAAGAAATAGATTTTTGGCTCTTAAAAAATCCATCATTTTTACAAACCGCCCAATTTGCTGAGCTAAAAGCAAAAATTCCATCTACCCCAGCAGTTGTTTTATCGACTGATAAAAAATTTATAACTTTCTTAAAGCTTCGTTTAGAGTTTGTTGGTGTGGGGGAATTCGAATGTCCTAATGCAGAAATAATTGATCCATTTAAAGTTGATTAATATAACCATCTAGTAAATTGCTCAATCTTTATAAGTCAAATAAAATTGAAGTAATTAGTGAGCTGTTAGCAGAGGAATTAAAAATATGTCCTCCGCCTATAAATGAGAAATTAGAAATAGTAGTCCCCAATTACTTTTTGGGGAATTGGTTACGTGAACAAATAACTATAAAAAACAAAATAAGTGCTCTTTATGAATTAAAGACAATATCAACTTATACCGAATCTTTATTGACAAATTTTTTCCCTGCAATTGATATGAGCGCGTGGAATTTTGAGTCAATTAAATGGGGCATTATTGATTCTTTGGAAGAATTAAATAGCTTTAAAGAATCATTTCCTCTTAGAAATTGGATTAATAAATATTTGGATAATAAAAAGACAATTGATGGAGACATATATAATCTGACAAAAAAGATCACGAATAATTTTATTGATTATCTGATTTTTAGACCTGAAATGATTTCTCAATGGAATAGATATGAAATTAATTCATCTAATCTATTTAAGAATTTAAACTCAGATCAATTTTGGCAACCTATTTTGTATAAATTATTAGAGGAAAAGATATCGGAAAAGCCATCATGTTTATACATGATTGAAGTAATAAAGAATTTAAGAAAAATTAAAAAAGTGCAATTTCAAGTACCAAATCAAATTTATATTTTTTCAGACAATAACTTATCTAAACTACATATAAATTTTTATTCAGAACTTTCAAAATTTATTAAGGTAAATTTATATTTAATATCTCCTGGAGAAGATTTATGGAATAGAATAAATTGTCTTGAAGGTGAGTTGGAATTTGATGATAATAAAAGTAAATCTAATTTAAATAATACAAATATAGAGAGAATATTTGGTAAATTTGGAGCAAACTTTCAGAAATTAATTGATGAAAATATTTATACAGAAGGTATAAATTTAAAAAATAATCTTATTTATTTCGATCCAACTACTAATTTTCATAATAAGAAAGATATTCCTCTTCTTAATCAAATTCAAAAAAGACTAATTGATAATAATAGCGTTGATTTTATAGTAAGTGAAAGGGATGATTCAATATTACTTTGTGAGCATTTTAATCATAATAGTCAATTTGAATATTTAAGAAATAAAATTATAGAAATAATAAATTCTTGCGAGAATATTAAATATAGTGATATTGCTGTTTTATCTCCACAAACTAATTTAATTAAACCTTATCTAAGGTACATATTTAATAATGAGTTAATTAATGGTGAAAAGATACCTTATTTTTTTATTGATGAGGATAATCATGACTCTTCAAGCATTTATGAATTTCTAATTGACATCACTGAAATAGCTAGTGAAAAAATTACACTTGAAAAAATAGATTATATTCTTTCGAAAAAAGTAACTCAGAACATTTTTGATTTTAATATTACTGAGAAGGATGAAATTATTTTCTTACTTACCCAAGCCGGGTTTCATTGGGGTTTAGATGATAAAGAAAGATTAGGTGAAGAGAAAAATACACTAGATTGGTGTATAAAAAGAATTACATTAGGCTTAATTTATGACAAAGAAGTAAATTTAAGTACTTTTAATTTAAAACCATTTAGCTATAAAAATATAAGTTTGGATTTGAATAAATGGGTTAAAATATTAATTCATTTAAAAAAATATATTAATTTTCTTAGAGGATCTTTTTCTTACTCGAATTGGGTAGAAAAGTTAAAGTTTATATTAAAAAGTATTGCTAATTCTAATGCAAATTTCAATTTAGAAATAAGTGAAATAAATAGAATTCTTGATAATCACGCAATACCTTTAATACCTGATGATCTTATCTTGTTAAAAGTTTTTAGAGAAATATTAATTTCTTGCATAAATAAAGCTAAATATCAAAGCAAATCACGTATCAACAAGATCCTTGTAAGTGATATTGAGAATTCAAGGCATATTCCACATAAGGTTATCTTCCTAATAGACATGAATAGCGTTAATTATCCAAAATTACCAAAGAGTGAAAATATTAATTTATTAAAAAACAAATATCATTTGGGTGATCCATCTGTTTTTGAAAGAGAGAAATATGCATTTCTGGAGTTGTTAATTGCCTGCAGAGATAAATTTATAGTTACTTGGGTAAAAAATGATAAAGATAATAAAAAATTAGATGTTTCTTTTCCTATAAAAGAGTTAATTTCTTTTTTTGATAGTTCCTTAAACCAAGGCCAAAGAGAATTAATAATTAAAGATTCTGATTTAAATAAAAATGAAATAATTGATATTGATAAATCTAAGATTGTTAAAAGTAATTATTCTTTAATAGAAGATATAAATTGGAATGAAAAAAAATTTGATATTAAAAATTACAAATTATCAGAACTGATTTATTGGTTTAAGACTCCACAAAAATATTGGCTTAATAAAAACGATATTTCACCCAAGGAAATATTTATTCATCATCCAGACGAGGAGTATGTAAGCAATCTGCAAAAGTCGCAACTAATTTCAAAAATAATCCAACAAGTAGAGATTGATAATCATAATATTTTTGATGATTTAAATGAATTAAATATTAATGATCAATTGGCTGAAAATGGTATTATTATGCCCAAAAATAGTACTTTTACAAAAGAAAAAGAAATCAAAGAATTATTAATCAGTCTATCTGCAAGTTTGAGTAAACATAAAGAGATTAATAAAATCTATGTTAAGTTAAATGCGAATAAAGAAGAATATATAATCGCTGATGACACCGTAATTGAATTAATTAATGCGAAGTTAAGTTTTAGTCATTTAACTGAGGCTTGGATAAAATTACTCTTTATTTCTTCTTTAAAGAGGAATATAAAAAAGACTAAAGTAATTTTTAGAACAGAAAATAATTATAAATCGCAAATTATTCAATCACCGGGAGGATCTGAATCAAATCTAATTTTGGAGGATTACATAAATATTTTTAAAAATTATTCTGAAAAATGTTTACCTATTCCACCAGAAAGTGCTTATAAATATGTAGAAGCAAAAATAAAATCAAAAAATGAAAAAAAAGCTTTTATAGATAAATGGATTGGTAATAAAATTTTTTTTAAAGGAGAAAGAGATAATATCGAAATGAAAATGTGTTTTGGTAATGAAAGAGAACCAGATTTTTTTCTTGGAAATAATAATTTTGATAAATTATCATACAGATTATATGGTCCTCTAATTAAAGCATTAAACAAATAAAAAATGTCTAAATTTCAGTTAAAAAATTTTTTTAAAGCTGCTTATGATCCAATGCTTGTTTTTTTACAGTTCTTTATTATTAGTCTTCATTTTTTTCAATGGGAATTTCTGGCACAAAAACAAATAATTCAAGCAAGTCCTTTTTCTTATTTACTAGGTATTTTAATTATCATAATCGCTTTCATAATAATATTAGTTTCAATTAAAGACTTAGGTAGAAATTTATCCCCTTTCCCAAGACCTACAAAAAATAGCAATCTAGTTACTACAGGTATTTATCGATTTATGCGTCATCCTATGTACTATTCTTTAATATTTATTTCTATTGGAGTTTTTTTAATAAAATTAACTATTTATTTTTTATTTTTGACAATAAGTTTAGCTTTAATAATTAAATTTAAGATTGCCTTGGAAGAGAAATATTTAATGAATAAATTTAAGAATTACTTACTTTATAAAAATGAGGTCAAAGTTTAATTTTATAAAGAAATGGATATTAATCAAATTAAATTAGATAATAAGTTTAAATTAGTAGAAGCAAGTGCAGGAACTGGTAAAAGTTTTACTTTGGCTCACATAGTTTTAAGAAATGTTTTGGAGAAAAAAGTTAAACCAGATGAGATACTCTTGCTAAGTTTTACAAAAAATACTTGTTCTGAATTAAAAGATAAAATACTCTCGAGATTTTATAATTTAAAATTATATTTGCAAAGTCCTAATGAAAGTAAGATAGATAATACTCTTAAGGATTGGTATCTAAATTTTAAGGATAAAGATAAATCTAAGGAAAAAATAATTTCCGAAATTGATAATTTTATAAATCAATTCTATAAGTTAAAAGTAACTACTTTCCATGCTTTTTGTAATAATATTATTGATGAATATAGTATTGAAATAGGTGTAACACAAGATCCATATGTTGAGAATAATATTGATAATTTGTATAAAGATGTAATAGATAATTTGTGGATTGATGATTTTCTGAATCTTAATTATGAGCTTATTTCAGCAGTCAACAAAAAAAAAATAAGTTCTAGATTTGGAAGTAGGATCAATAAGTCATTTTTTGTACAAATTTTAAAAAATATAGATCAAGAAAATATCTGCAAATTTCAAATAAATAATAAATATAACATTATTGATTTAAATAATTATTTTAATGAATTTTTTTATTTAAATTGGAACGAGTTTTGTTATGAATGGAATAAGAAAGGTAAGGAATTATTTTTACAACTCATAGAGTTGGGAAAATTAATTAAAGAGAGTGGAGGAAAAAGTCAAATATATGCTGCAAAACCAAGAAATAATAAGTTTAATCAAATAAATTGTTGGATTGAAGAGATTAACAAAAGGCTTAATTCTAAAAATGTTATTGATTTTATATATGATATTTCTAAGGATGATCTTTTATCTAAATATTTTTACATTGAAAATATATCTAAAGAAATTAATAAACATAATCTAAAATTAGATTTTACTAAATTTAATTTATTACAAGATAAAATTTATAAAATAAAAGATGGTTTCTTTACTGAATTTGTAAGAATATTTACTCAAATAGCTTATATAAAATTAATTGAATTAAAGAAAAGTTTCTCTATTTTCAACTTCAATGATCTTATAAAGACTTTAGAAAATACATTTCTAGATTCGGAAATTAGTAATATTAATACTCTATCTAAAATTCAAAAAACATTTAAATGTGTCTTAGTTGATGAGTTTCAAGATACAGATATTACTCAGTGGAATTTAATAAAAAAGTTCTTTAATACAAAAAATCATTTTTTACTTTGCGTAGGTGATCCAAAACAAGCGATTTACAAATTTAGAGGTGGAGATATTGAAACTTACTTAGATGCAAGATCTAATGCAATCGAACTTTTTAGTCTTACAGATAACTATAGATCCTCAAAGGAGTTAATTGAGGTTCTTAATATACTTTATAAGAATGGACTTAAACAATCAAAACTAAACTATAGTAAATTAACCTCAAGAATTAATGAAAATATTAATCCTGAATTGAAATTTAAGGATGTATTTGAAATTGTAGAATTTTCAAAAAAAGAGACTGATGTAGAGGATCTTGTAACTCAATACATAGTTAACTTTATTTTGAATAATAAAGAAATTGATATTAATAAAATTGCGATTCTTACATTAAATAATTCGCAATGCTTAGATTTTAAAAAAAAATTAAATCAGTTTAATATCCCATGCAAAATTCAAAATAAACAAAATATTTTTGATACAGAAGCAAGTTCTCTACTATTTTTATTAATTGAATGTTTATTAAATCCGAGGTCTTTAAAAAATATAACTTTGCTTGCTGCTTCAAAGTTTATAGAAATAAAATTAGAAGATTTACTTGAACATGGAATTAGTAATAATTTAGAAATTTTAATTAATAAATGCATTACTTGGTCCCAAGAACTAAGAGAAAAAGGTTTTTTAAACATTGTTAACGAAATACTTATAAATTACAAGTCATCCTCGATTATTCAAGATTCAGATTTAAATTCAAATTTATTTCAACTTTCAGAAATTGTTGAAATAGAATTAATAAATAATGATTTTGATCTCAATATAGTCTTCAACTGGTATAAAAATCAGTTAGATCATATTTTAAGAATTTGCACTGGAGAAGATTTTTTGACGAAAGATTATAATCTTCAAAATGGAATAAATCTTTCTACCATTCATAGTAGTAAGGGCCTCGAATTTGAAATAGTCCTATGTCCATATCTCTCAATTATTTCAAATAAGTCAAGTAAAATTAAAGGACCTCTTTGGAAATCAAATATTAATAGAAATATATATGTTAATATCTCTAATAATTACGAGAAGGTTGAAAAATTTAAATTAATAGAAGAAGAAGATTTATTTAAAGAGAGCGAGAGGTTAATTTATGTAGCACTTACAAGGAGCAAATATAAACTTATTGTTTTTAATGATTTAGAGGATACAAATAATATTTTAAATAATGATTTACTTAATAATTTGGAAAATATCAATATTTATAAGTCTACTTTTGAAGTCAGGATAGAAAAAGAGAAAACAAAAGAAATTTTTTCTAAGTTCCAAAACAACCAATTGAATAATAATCTTTGGAAAATCGATAACGTTAATAAAAAAATATCTAATTTATTTAATTCAGATCAATTTATTTCTTATTCAAGTTATTCTTCTTGGATAAGTAAAGATAAAAATATTGATGCAGTCATTTATCAATATAAGGATTATGAGGATAATATATCAATTATCAAAGATTCTAATTTTAAGAATTCAAATAATTATCCTAATTATTTTTCTTATCCAAATCCCTTAAGTGAATTTCCAAAAGGAACTATTGCTGGGACTTGCCTGCACAAAATAATAGAAAGATTTGAATTTAGAAACGATAATAATCAAGAATTAATTGATTTAATAATTGAGGAATTGAACTTTCATCAAATCGATACTTCTTTGGCTTTTAAAGTAAAAGATGCGATTTTAAGAATCATAAATATATCTTTAGGAAGAGAATTACAAAATAAGAAACTAGTTGATATTCCCAAAGAATACTTAATTAAGGAACTCAAATATGATTTAACCCTATCTTATGAAGGTAGAAATATTAATTCTAATGATATATCAAATTGCTTTTTTTTAGATCAGGAATATGAATTTGGTGAAGAATATGCAAATAAAATAAATGATCTTCAAATTATGAATAAAGGCTTTCATTCAGGATGTATTGATTGTGTTTTCCCTGTAGGAAATAAATTAGAAGATAGTAAATGGTGGGTAATTGATTGGAAAAGTAATTTGATTTCTGGTAGTGATAATAGTGATTGTTTACCAAGAAACTATAACTATGAAAACATGAGAAATGAAATGATTAAACATCATTATCCATTGCAATCTCATCTTTATTTATTAGCATTGCATAGATTATTAAAGTGGCGACTTAAAAATTATCAACCACATAAACATCTAGGAGGATATATTTATTTGTTTTTAAAGGGATTGCCAGATTTTGAATTATTTGAAAAATCTAAGTCTGAAGATATATCTCCAGGTATTTTTATTAGCAAAGCACCTTTAAAAAGAATTAATTATTTAGATAACCTTTTTTAGAATGGCTAAAACTACTACAGAGCATGAAAAGTTCCAATACGATCATATATTTAATTTAATTTTAGTTATTTTCAAATTTAGTGAAAAAAAATATGGAAATTTCGTAAAAGATGTAATAACAATTTTATTGGAGTTTGAAAAAAATGGTGAAACTATTATTGATGTTGATAATAGTTTAATAATCTTTGAATTATTAGAAGATGGCTGGCCCAATAAACATATAGATATTCTAAAAAAAATAGGTTTAATTGGTTCCCTTCATTCTCCATTCGAATTAGTAAATAGAAAATTATCCTTATCAAAATGGTCAAAAAAGATAGAAAGAGTTATTAATTCATTTCTAAAAAAAATAGATACCGATATTTTAATGAACTCATTAATTAATAAAAATGATAACAAAATTGATCAAATTAAAAATATATTTAAATATTCAAACTTAGTTTTCCTTCAAGGTGGACCAGGTACGGGTAAAACCACTTTAATAATAAAGTTAATACTAGAACTCCTTCAAATTGATAACTTTTTAAATATTGGTTTGTCTGCTCCAACTGGTAAAGCTACAGCTCGTTTAAAAGAAGCTCTTAATGATAAAAAAAATATTTCCCATAGCAAATTTCTAGACCAAATAGAATTTCAAACTTTACATAGATGGATTTTAAATTATCAAAATAAATCTCTTAAGTTGAAATTTAAACTAAAAGAGCTTGATATTTTCATAATTGATGAAATGTCAATGGTTAATATCGATTTGATTGAATCAGTTTTAAATTTGCTAGCAAAGGACTGTAAAATTATTTTAGTTGGAGATAAAAATCAATTGTCTCCAGTAAATAACTGTTCTATATGGAATTATTTGTTTGAATATTCCGAAAATAGTTCAATTAAATCTTGTGTAGTAAATTTAGAAAAAACTTATAGAAATAATGGAGATATAGCATTAATTAGTAGTTTAATATTTAAAAATGATTTTTCTTTACTTAATCAAAAGATAAAAGAATTAGAAAAAGATAATAACTCAAAAGAAATTACTATTTCAAAGAGTAGTGAAAAAGAAATTCCAAAAGATCTATTATTTTCGATTACAAGTCATCTAAAAAAGTTAAATATTTCAACTTCAAATTTAAGTAAAAAAAAATATATATTTGATAAAAGTATTGATAATTTATTGCTTAATGAAAAAGATTTAGTAGATAAGATATTTATGGATTTACAAAGTCAATTGATTTTATGCGAAAAAAATTCCGGAATATGGAGTGTTGAATATTTGAATGAAATTATTTTTGGTCAAAAAAAACCCTATGACCTTAAAACTCTTAAAGAGGGTGTTCCGATCATGTGTACAAAAAATAATAATGAACTTGGATTGTCAAATGGGGATATCGGAGTACTTATAGGTTTAAAAAATAAAAGAAAATATCTTTTTAGAAAATTTAATGATAATAACGAAGAAATTGTCGCATTAATTGATCCATCTAATTTAGAAAATGTTGTCCCAGCAATAGCCATTACTATTCATAAATCTCAAGGAAGTGAATCTGAAAAAGTAAATATTATGTGGGCCCAAAATTATATAAGAAATCAATATGCTGTAAAAGAAAAAAAAGATAATCAAAATATCTTTTGCAGAGATAATTTTGAAAGAAGGTTATTTTATACCGCTGTTACAAGAGCGAAAAAATCTTTAAATATATATTATTTAAATTAAATTTTATTTTTGAGAAATTAGTAATATCTTATCTCCAAGATGTTAGATTAATAATGTGGCTCTGTAAGGCTAATCAACAATTTAAGTCATTTTAGATATTTGTTGAATGCCTAATCAGAAGATTATTAGGCATTTAAAATGGCTTTAAAAAAAGATAGTAACTTTCTTGGTAGTGAGCAGGAAAAGTCTCAGAATGAAGATTCTTCCCTACTAGAGTTCAAGAACTTAGAGAATAAAAAAGAAATTGAATCTCAACTTTTGGATGTATCGAAAGGAGATGATATTGAGAATGGATTTCTAGATTTTGGGTTTAATCAATCGATCTTAAACTCGTTAATAAATAAAGGATATAAAAATCCAACTCCCATCCAAAAAGCTGCAATTCCCGAACTAATGTTAGGCAGGGATTTACTAGGCCAAGCACAAACAGGAACAGGAAAGACTGCAGCTTTCGCATTACCATTAATAGAAAAACTTACAGATAATAAAGAATTAAATGCCAAGGTTTTAGTTATGACTCCTACAAGAGAATTAGCAACTCAGGTAGCAGAATCTTTTAAAAGTTATAGTTCTGAATCTAGTAATTTTAAGACGGTTGCAATATATGGAGGTACCGACTATCGAAATCAAATTTCTGCATTAAAAAGAAAAGTTGATGTAGTAGTTGGGACCCCAGGCCGAATAATGGATCATATAAGGCAGGGGACTTTTAAAATTACAGATATAAATTGTCTTGTTTTAGATGAGGCAGATGAAATGTTAAATATGGGTTTTCTTGAAGATATTGAATGGATAATAGATCAACTTCCGGAAAATAAGCAGATGGTATTGTTTTCAGCAACAATGCCTAGTGAGATAAGAAATATCGCAAAAAAATATCTAAATGATCCCGCCGAAATATTAATCAAAAGTGTCAAAAAAGAAACTCAATTAATTTCGCAAAAATTTCTATATGTACAAAGGCATCATAAGTTAGATGCTTTAAAAAGAATACTAGAACTTAATAACGAGGGAGTAATTATTTTTGTTAGGACAAAACTACTTACTACTTCAATAGCTGAAGCTTTAGAGAATTCAGGTCATACTGTGGCAGTACTTAATGGAGATATACCTCAAAATCAAAGAGAAAATACTGTAGATAGATTGAAAAAAGGATTTATTAATATCCTTGTTGCAACTGATGTCGCAGCTAGAGGATTAGATGTTGAGAGGATAAAACTTGTTGTTAATTACGATTTTCCTTTTGACAAGGAAACATATACTCATAGAATTGGAAGAACTGGAAGGGCAGGCAGATCAGGAGAAGCAATTTTATTTGTCAATCAAAGAGAAAAACATTTTCTAAGAAACTTAGAAAACTCAACAAGAACCAAGATTGAAGAAATTAATATACCAAGTAATAAAATAATAAATGAAAAAAGGATGGAGAAACTTATAGATAATGTTAATGAGAGTTCTTTAGCTAAAGATGAAAATGAAGAAAATAAAGCTTTGATTATTGATGTACTAGATAATTTAAAAGAAAAATACTCTATGGATGACTCAAATATTGCAATGGCGGCGATTAATTTAGTAATAGGTAATAAATCATTTTTTGTTAATGAAGATGATTCTTGGATTAATAAACAAAATAATACTGATCGAAATAGATCAAATAGAAATAGTAATAATCGTATGAGAAATTCAAATAGAAGAAATAATTATCAAAATGATTCTTTTGAAACCTACAAATTTAATTTTGGTAAATTTGATGGAGTTAGAGTTGCAAATATTATATCCTCAATCTGTAATTCAACTAATATAAATGGTAGATCAATTGGTAAGATACAGATTTTTAATGATTACAGTTTGGTAGATTTACCCAGAGATCTGCATAGAGAAACTAAAAATAAATTAAAAAAGATTAAAGTCAGAAACTAGTGATAGAGAATGAAAGCTAGCAAATATAATTTCTTTATTTTTGTGAATCTGATAATACTATTCAACTCATTTAATAGTTATTATTTAGCTCAAACGAAACAAAATTCAATTATAAAATTATTTTGTCTTCAGAGTGTCAAAGAGGAGATGATGAAAGCTGAAATGGTATATAGTGAAGAAATAGCGAATGAAACTTGTGATTGTTACTACGAAGAATTTATGCAAACTGCAAGTCATCAAGATGCAAAAATAAAATGTAAATTAGAAACTAAAAAAAATTTAAATCATAATAGAAAAATTTAATTATTATTTTTATGAGGTCTAAGAACAATCAAAATCCAATAATTAGACTTTATTTAAATCTTATTGAGGAAAGAGGGCTACTATTTTTTGCTTTTCTTAGTTCCATAATTAATAAAATATTAGATTTAGCTCCCCCTGTAATAATTGGTCTTGCAGTCGATATCGTGGTTAAGGAACAGAATTCATGGATTGCTGGTTTTGGAATAAAAGAAGTTCCAGCACAATTGATTTTTCTTGCATTTGCTTCAGGAATAGTTTGGTCTGGTGAATCCTCTTTTGAATATTTATATTCGATTTTATGGAGAAATTTGGCTCAGCTATCGCAACATAAATTAAGAATAAAAGCTTATGAGCATATTCAGGAATTAGATATGGATTTTTTTGAAAATGATAATACTGGAAGGCTATTGTCTATTTTGAATGATGATATAAATCAACTCGAGAGATTTCTAGACCAAGGGGCTAATCAGATTATTCAGTTATTTATAACTGTCTTAATAATTGGGGGCACTATGATTTTTGTCGCTCCAAAAATCGCTTTATTTGCTTTCTTTCCTATTCCAATTATATTTTTAGGATCAATTAAATTTCAAAGGAAGCTTGCTCCAAAATACAGAGATGTCAGAAATAAAGCTGGACTGTTGGCATCAAGGCTTAATAATAATTTAAGTGGAATTCTAACTATAAAAAGTTTTACGAAAGAAAAATGGGAACTAAATAGATTAAATAAGGAAAGTCTCGATTATCAAAGAAGTAATAAGGCTGCAATAAAATTATCTTCTGCTTTTATCCCTCTTATAAGATTTGCAATCTTATTTGCTTTTATTGCTATTCTATTAATTGGAGGTTTCCAAACTTGGAATAAGACACTTGATGTAGGTACTTATAGTTTTTTAGTGTTTATTACACAAAGACTATTGTGGCCTTTAACTACTTTGGGGCATGTTTTAGATGATTTTCAGAGATCTATGGCTTCAATAGATAGAGTAATTGATCTCATAGATACGCCTATAAAAATAAAAGATGGAAAAATAAAAATTGAACCCAAAGATATTAAAGGAGAAATTATTTTTAATAATATAAATTTTAATTATCCTGGACGAGATTTAACTTTAAAAAACATAAATTTTAAAATTGAAAATAACTCAACATTAGGAATTGTTGGTTTAACAGGTTCTGGGAAAAGTACAATAATAAAACTACTACTTAGAATCTATGATAGTAAAAATGGGTCAATAACATTGGATGGGGTTTCTATTAAAGAAATAAATTTGAGGGATTTAAGAAAGTGTATCTCTTTAGTAAGTCAAGAAACTTATTTATTTCATGGGAGTGTACAAGAAAATATTGCTTATGGCTCAATCAATCCAAGTCTTAAAGATATTATTAAAGCTTCAAAGATTGCGGAAGCTCATAAATTTATTGAACAATTACCAGATGGTTATAAAACTATTGTGGGGGAAAGGGGCCAAAGGCTCTCAGGCGGGCAACGTCAAAGAATTGCCTTGGCAAGAGCTGTTTTAAAGGATGCTCCAATATTAATATTAGATGAAGCTACAGCTTCAGTTGATAATGAAACAGAGGCTTTAATTCAAAAATCTTTATCTAAAATCACAAAAGAAAGAACAACTATAGTAATTGCTCATAGGTTAAGTACTATAAAAAATGCGGATAATATTGTAGTTATTGATAAAGGTAAAATAGTTGAAAGCGGAAAACATGAAAAACTATTAGATCAGAACAAAATATATGCTGATTTGTGGAATGTTCAAGTAGGAATCTAGTATGAATTTCTAAACTATATTAAGAAGTTAAATGATTCAATTACGTTACTAAACATACCGTCAACTTTATTCCACCTTTCTTCATTTGTTCCTACAGCGAAAGTGTAAAGTGTTCCTCTATCAATTACGACAGTAGCTAATTCATGTCTTGCCTGTTCATTTAAATTTAATTCATACTCTAAATCATAGAAAATATGATTAGATGTTTCCCTCTTATTGGCATTTATAAGTTTTACCTCTCTACCTGAACCTTCGGGAGCAATGACTTTATCAATTAATGTTTGACCAACTTCACTTGGGCTTCCTAATTGCTCTAATTGAACCTCTTTATTGACATCAGAGATAACTAAACTTAAGGTCTCATTACTATTTATTAAATCATGATAAATAATTTCAGGTCCTCCATCGACTTTTACTCTAGTCCATCCTGTTGGATACAAAAAGGCATATCTACCATCTGGACTTTGATAAGCTTCTAATCCCGCATTTAGTCCGCCACTACAAGCACTCAGTGTTAAACACAAAAAAATCAAAAATAAATATTTGAAAGGGTTAAATTTAATATTTTTCATTTTGATTGAGAGTACTAACTTAAAACATCATAAGACATTAAAAGCAAACAATTATGGCAATTCGGAATTTTGCGTCTAAATTATCTCTAGAAATAGTTTAATTTTGATTACTTATACCAAACCACTTTCAAAATTAATCGGTCATTTTGAGAAATTCCCAGGGATTGGCCCCAAAACAGCTCAACGATTAGCCCTGTTTATTTTAAAACAACCTGAAAGTACAATAAGAGAATTTTCAAAGGCTCTGTTAGAAGCACATAGTAATGTTGGTCGTTGCAAAAAATGCTTCAATTTGACTTCAGAAGATGAATGCGAAATTTGTAGAAATACTGAAAGAAATCAAAAACTAATCTGTGTAGTAGCAGAAACTAAAGATTTGCTTGCTCTGGAGCGCGCCAGAGAATTTAAAGGTGTTTACCATGTTATTGGTGGTTTAATATCCCCAATGGATTCTGTTGGCCCCGAACTCTTAGAAATAAGAAGCTTGGTAGAGAGAGTTAGTAAGTCAGAAATAGATGAGATCATATTGGCATTGACCCCAAGTGTTGAGGGAGATACAACAAGTCTTTATATTGGAAAATTGTTAGCCCCTTTTACTAAAGTTACGAGGATTGCATATGGGCTCCCAATGGGCAGTGAACTTGAATATGTGGATGAAGTTACACTTGCAAGGGCCTTAGAGGGCAGAACAAATCTAAATTAGACAATGATACACAATAATCTAATCAAGAAAGAAAAAATCTTAAGACTTCCCTCTTGGATTAAATTTCCTATTAGTAAAGCTTCAGAATTCGAAAAAATACAAACACTAATCAAAAAATCAAATATTCATACTATTTGTGAAGAAGCAAGATGTCCAAATAGAGCAGAATGTTATGCCTCAGGAACAGCTACCTTCTTACTGGGTGGATCGATATGTTCTCGTTCATGTGCTTTTTGTCAGGTAAATAAAGGTAGACCTAGTTCTATCAATATTGATGAATGTACTCAAGTGGCTGAAGCAGTGAAAGTACTAAATTTGAAATATGTTGTTTTGACATCTGTAGCTAGAGACGATCTCCCTGATCATGGTGCAAATTTATTTATATCTACAATTGATGAGATTAGAAAAATTGATTCAACAATTAAAATTGAAGTTTTAACTCCTGATTTATGGGGTGGAGGCAAAAATCTTGATGAAACAAATAACCTTCAGACTGAGAGATTGAAGATGATTTTAGAAAAAGATCCAATATGCTTTAATCATAATCTTGAAACTGTTGAAAGACTGCAAAAAGAAGTTAGGAGGGGTGCAAATTATAAAAAATCCCTTAGCTTACTAAAAAAGTCAAAGGATATTGCTCCTCATATTCAAACTAAATCAGGAATTATGTTAGGACTTGGGGAAACATTGGATGAAATAAAAAATACAATTTATGATCTTAAAAAAATAGATTGTGATCAAATTACAATTGGCCAATATTTAAGGCCCTCATTCAATCATTTGGCAGTTAAGAAATATTGGGATCCATCAGAGTTTGAATATTTATATCGCTTCTCTAAGGAATTAGGATTCAAAAAAGTATCTTCTGGCCCTTTAGTTAGAAGTAGTTATCACGCGGGTTAACTTTCTCCAATTAAAGAGAGTTTCTTTTCAAGTCTTTTCAATATGGAAATACATTCCCCGTTCATAAGTGTGCCAGCACCTCCCCAAATCAACCTTAATAAAAGATCTTCTGGGCTAGAACCAACTTCTTTGACAATTTTGAATCCTATTAACTTGAAATATCTTACAAGTTTTTTACTATATCCTTCACTATCAAAAATAGCTAAAAGTCTTACTTTGTTGCTTGATTTTTTTTCAATTGCCCAAGCCATAGTTGTTGCCCATATTAATTCCGAAACAAAAGCAGGAGCTTTACTAAGGATTCTTAATGTATCAAGCTGAATACCTTGTTTATTTAAATAAGTCCAACCTTTCATTTCGGCCCAAATCTTAATTATGTTATCTTTCTGTTCTGCAATTACGATTCTAAAAAAACATAATCCGATAGTTTCTCTAACTTGAATTTTAATTAATAATCCAATGGAACCTGCTAATTTTTCTAATTCTTCAACTTTCATGATTTTGAAAATTAGTCCTTATAGATTTTATGATTTTCCACTTTTGATCTATCGATTTGTTTTTGTCTTTCTTCAAACCTTTTCCTATCATCATCGCTGAATTTGTCTATGCAGAAATGACATTGGATACCCTTTCTATATTCTTTTCTTTCTTGATCTTGAATTGAAATTGGCATTCCACATGCATGACAAATCGAGTAAGATCCTTTTTCTAAATCTTGATCTAAAGCAACTCTTTTATCAAAAACATAACATTCACCTTCAAATAAGTTTTTTTCTTTTGGTATATCGTCAAGGTATTGAAGTATACCCCCTTGTAGGTGATAAATATTTTTATAACCTTTCTTTCTAAGTAAACTAGTAGCTTTTTCACATCTTATTCCTCCGGTACAAAACATTGCTATATTTGTATTCTGTTTATTTTCTAAATGGGTTTCTAAATGATCATCTACCCATTTGGGGAATTCGCGAAAATTTCTTGTATTTGGGTTTATAGAGTTCTGAAATGTACCTAAAGAAACCTCATAATGATTTCTAGTATCAATTACTATTGTATTTTGATTTTTAATTAACTTATTCCAATCAACTGAGTCAATATAGGTCCCATTATTTTCTGCAGGGTTTATTTCAGGGACACCCATGGTAACTATTTCTTTTTTGATTTTTATTTTTAATTTTTTGAAGACTTTCTCTTTTGAAAAGTTTACTTTTATATTCAAATTTCTATTACCTGCATATTTATTAATTAAATTGATAACAAAATCAATTACATTTTTCTCGGCACAAATAGTTCCATTAATACCCTCACTAGCAAAAATTAACAATCCTGAAAGATCATTTTCATTTTCGATTTCTAATAATTTATTTTTTAGATCAATAATTAAGTTTTCTTGAAATGGGAAGAAAGAGTAAAGAGAGACTATTTTATAATTTTTGCCTTTCATAAAGAAGATAATGTTTTTTCACGAGTTTCAAAATCTTTGTTAAATGATAATCCTACCTCTTTAAGAAGTTTTCTGTCTGATTGAAAAGATGGATTTGAAGTTGTTAGTAACTCATCTCCATAAAAAATTGAATTTGCCCCACATTGAAAACATAAAATTTGGGCTTCTTTTGAAAGCTTTTCTCGCCCTGCACTTAATCTTATTTTACTTTTAGGCATAAGAATTCTTGCTGTAGCTATCATCCTTATCATTTCAATAGAATCAATTTCTTGATTATCTTCTAAACCAGTACCTTCAATAGCTACTAATGAATTTATAGGAACACTTTCTGGGTGTGGATTCATGTTTGAAAGGACTTCCAAAAGAGATGCTCTATCTCCATTAGTTTCACCCAAGCCTATTATCCCTCCACAACAAACATTTATTCCTGCATTTCTTACTCTTTTTATAGTATCTAGTCTGTCTTGATAAGTTCTAGTCGTAATAATATTTTTATAATGCTCAGGACTAGTATCAAGATTGTGGTTATACGCGGTCAAACCTGCATCAGCCAGTCTTGAAGCTTGATCTTCTGTAAGCATTCCTGCAGTAACACATGCTTCCATCCCTAAATCTCTTACACCGCTAACCATCTCTAACATTGCATTAAAAGATTTCCCATCTCTAATTTCTCTCCACGCCCAACCCATACAAAACCTATCTGCACCTTCATTTTTTGCTATTTGAGCTCTTGCTAAAACCTGTTCAACTTGAAATTGTGGATGACTTTTAATTTCGCTAGCACTATAAATAGATTGGCTACAGTAGGAACAATTTTCCTCACATCCACCAGTTTTTACGCTGAACAATGATGCTAATTGAATATCGTACTTATTAAATTTCCTATGAACGTTTTGTGATTCCCACATTAAATCAATAAGAGGCATATTAAGTATTTCCAATATCTCCTCTTTATTCCAATCAAACCTAATTTCTTTTAATAACTGATTATTCGAATTAGCCATATTTATTAGGATAAATATTGAGAATCTTCAAAAGATTCATTTGGTAATGATTCTATACCGCCGAAACGTCTATTTCTTGATTGGTAATCAATTATGGCTTTAAAAAATTCATGCTCATTGAACTCTGGCCAAAGTACATCAGATATATAAATTTCTGAATATGCTAATTGCCATAGTAAAAAATTACTTATCCTTTTTTCGCCACTAGTTCTTATTAATAATTCTGGATCCTTAATACCTCCAGTTAATAGTTCTGAATTAAATAATTCTTCATTAATTTCACTTGGTTTAATTTCCCCAGCAGAAGATTTTAATGCTAGTTCTTTTGCAACTTGAACAATTTCTTGTCTACCTCCGTAGTTAACACAAACATTAAATAAAAATTTATTATTATTTTCAGTAAGTGATTCTGAACTAGAGATTAGTTCTTTTAAATTTTTTGGGAAAGGAGTTAAATCCCCAATAAATTTTATTTTTGTTGATTCTTCATGTATCTCTTTAATTTCCTTTTTTAAAACTTCACTAAAAAGATTTATGAGGAAATCAACTTCTTTTGTTGGCCTTGTCCAATTTTCAGTTGAAAAAGCATAAACAGTAATTACTTTACAACCTAAATTTTTAGCAGCTTTGAGAACTTTTTTTAATACATTAACGCCCTGTTTATGACCAAATGATCTGGGTAAACCTTTTCTGGTCGCCCATCTCCCATTGCCGTCCATAATTATTGCTACATGGTTGGGTAATTTTTGCTTATCTATTTTTAATAATAAGTCATTAATTTTATCCTCTATTACATTTTCTAAACTCATTAGCTAATCCTTTTTGTTAATAAAAATTTCTGATTTTTCTGACTCTTTTTTATTAATATCAGTGATAATATTATCATCTGAGTCTGTTTTTTGGGATAAGACATTTTTACTTAAAGATACTTTATTTGATCCCATAGAGTTTTGATTACCAATCAATTTTGCAAGAAGTTCTTGTAACCTGCTGCTGGTTATTGGCCTTTCGAGTTTGCCTTGGTTTGCTAATGATAATGTACCTGTTTCTTCAGAAACAACAATACAAATACATCTGTCAAATCTTTCTGTAATACCTAATGCTGCTAGATGTCTAGTGCCATATCTACTTATACCTTGTCTTGAAAGAGGAAGTATTACGCCGGCAGAAATTATTTTATTCCCTTTCACAAGAACTGCTCCGTCATGTAAAGGCGTATCTGTTGCAAAAAGATTTATTAAAAGGTCAGTTGATAATTGTGCCTCAATTTTGGTGCCTGAATATAAAAAATCTTCAGGTCTTAAATCACTCCCCAAATCTACAACGATTAAAGCGCCTCTTCTATTTTGAGAAAGTTTACCTGCAGTATCAACTAACTGAGTAATAGTAGTTGAAGTTGCTCTAAATTCTTTTGGTGGATTCCCAAGTAATACAGCTAACCTTCCAGTGCCTAGTAATTCCATTAATCTTCTTAACTCTCCTTGCCAAAGAATCGCTAATGAAAGAGAGCAAGCTAGGACAACAGCATCAATTAATTTTGATGTTAGGGGTAAGGATGCATATCTTTGAATAAACCATGCGGATGATACCAAAAACAAATAGCCTCTTAGAAGCCATAATGTTCTTTGTTCTTTTACTCTAGAGAATAATAAAAGTCCGAAACCAAGAGCAAATAAGACATCTAATAAAAGCTTAAAATTTATAATTCCCCAAAAATTCACACTAAAAACAAAATTAATTTAAATTTACCTAATTTTATTTAATAAAGCGATCAGGCAAAACATCATATTTCAAAAGATCAAGCGGACTTTCTCTTTTTTGAATAATCTCTGCTTCTCCATTACAAACTAAAAGTGATGCAGGTCTCGGAATTCTGTTGTAGTTAGAACTCATTGAATTATTGTAAGCACCAGTACCAAAAACACATATTAGATCTCCTGTTTCGCAATTTGCTAGTTCTATCTCCTTAAACAATACATCTCCCGATTCGCAGTGTTTACCAGCGATTGTATATTTATTTTTTGAGTTAATATTTAAGGGGTTTTTTACCAAACAGGCAGAATAATTTGATTGATATGTTATTGGCCTTGGATTATCACTCATCCCGCCATCAACTGACAAATAAGTTCTGATTCCAGGAATTTCTTTAAAAGCTCCAATCTTGTAAATTGTTATGCCTGCTGTAGAAACGATGGATCTTCCAGGTTCACACATCAATTTTGGTAGATCTAAATTGTGTTTTTTACAAGCTTTAAAAACCGAGTTGGAAATTGTTTTAACCCATTCATCGATAGAAGGTGGATCGTCATATGTTGTATATTTAATGCCTAAACCTCCACCGACATTAAGTTCATTAATATTATGGCCAAATTTTTTGGCGTCTAAAATAACTTTTACCATTATTTCACCTAGATCCTTATGTGGGTCTAGTTCAAAGATCTGGGAACCAATATGGGCATGTAGGCCTTTTAATTTTAAATGTTTAGTTTCGCTTATGGTCGCAAATAAATTATTCAGATATTCAATTCCAAAACCAAACTTGCTATCAAATGAACCTGTTCTTATGTATTCATGTGTATGGCATTCGATTCCAGGAGTAAAGCGAATCATTATTTCTAAGTCATGATCTAATGAATTTGATACTTCCTCTAATCTTCTTAAGTCATAGTCATTATCTACAATTATTTTGATGTTATTTCTAATTGCGAAATCAATTTCTTTATCAGATTTATTATTCCCATGAAAAACAATTTTTTCGTTTGGTACCCCACCCTTTAGAGCAGTTAATAATTCTCCCTCTGACACTGCATCAAGTCCTAAACCTTCTGAGGAAACAAGATTACTCATGAATATAGAGCTATTTGCTTTGGAAGCATATATAGGTAGAGATTCCCCTGGGTAATATTTTTCTAATGCTTTTTTATAAGCTCTACAAGACTTTCTCAAAGTGATTTCATCCAATATATAAAGGGGGGAATCATATCTTTTAACCAACTCTTCAATAGAACATCCGCCAACTGACAATTTCCCATCTCCTCCAATGGATGTGGAAATAGGTACAATATTTTTATTAGGACTTTCTAAGTCAATTTTCTCTTTTAAAAAAGATTGTTTTTCTTCCATGGGAGAACTTTAAATAAAGTTTTGCCAAAACCGTCATATTTTATAATGACTCTAGATTTGAACTTTTTAAATATACATAATTACATAATAAAATGATATCTATCGAACAAATTTATAAGAAAGATATTGATTTATGTTATGAATTAGATTCAGATACAATTTCCTTATGGAATAAGACACAATGGGCTAACGAATTCAAAAAAGAAGATACAAAAATCTTTGGATTATTAATTACAAATTTGGTTATTGGAATATGTGTTTTTCAGGTTGTTCTTGATGAAGCTCAAATAAATTATTTTGTTGTAAATAAGAAATTTAGGAAAAGGGGTTTTGGATCATATCTTATGAGCTATTTAATAAAAAAATGTGAAAAATTAAATTTAAGAAAAATATTATTGGAGGTTTCTCAGGGTAATGTTACTGCTGAAAAATTTTATAGTCGATTTGATTTTTCTACTGTAGGAATAAGAAAAAATTATTATAAGGATGGTTCACATGCTCTCTTAAAAGAAAAAAAATTAACAACAAAATAATGTAAAAATTTAATTGTTCGGATAACCAGCATGCTTGAAATTACTGTAATTTCTTGCTATATCACTAAAAAAGTTCAATTTCACTTAATAAAATATACTTTTGGGTATTCACAAAAGCTCATTCTGAACACAAAATTGACATATTACTGGTAGGTTATTAATAGGAAACTTAATCTTCTAATGTTTGAAAGATTTACAGAAAAGGCTATTAAAGTCATTATGCTTGCTCAAGAGGAAGCTAGAAGACTCGGTCATAATTTCGTTGGAACTGAACAAATTCTTTTGGGGTTAATCGGAGAAGGAACTGGAGTTGCAGCGAAAGTTCTCAAATCACTTGGAGTTAACTTAAAAGATTCAAGGATAGAGGTAGAAAAGATAATAGGTAGAGGTTCAGGGTTTGTTGCGGTAGAGATACCTTTTACCCCTAGAGCTAAAAGAGTTTTGGAATTATCCCTCGAAGAGGCTCGTCAATTAGGTCATAATTACATTGGTACAGAACATCTTTTATTAGGTTTAATAAGAGAAGGTGAAGGTGTTGCTGCAAGAGTTCTTGAAAATCTTAATATTGACCTTACAAAAGTTAGAACTCAAGTCATTAGGATGCTAGGTGAAACAGCCGAAGTAGGCACAGGTTCTAGTACAACTAAGGGTAACTTAAAAACCGCTACTCTTGATGAATTCGGAACAAATTTAACAAAATTAGCAAGTGAATCAAAATTAGATCCAGTCGTTGGACGCCATTCAGAAATAGATAGAGTAGTTCAAATACTAGGTAGAAGGACAAAAAATAATCCTGTTCTTATTGGGGAGCCAGGTGTAGGTAAAACAGCTATCGCTGAGGGTTTAGCTCAAAGAATACAAACTGGGGATATCCCAGACATACTTGAAGATAAAAGAGTTTTGACTCTTGATATAGGTCTTTTGGTAGCAGGAACAAAATATAGAGGTGAATTTGAAGAAAGGTTAAAAAAAATAATGGAGGAAATTAAATCAGCAGGTAACGTCATTCTTGTCATTGATGAAGTGCATACTTTAATTGGTGCTGGAGCTGCTGAAGGAGCTATAGATGCAGCAAATATTCTTAAGCCAGCATTAGCTAGAGGGGAACTTCAATGTATTGGAGCAACCACCCTAGATGAATATAGAAAACATATTGAAAGAGATGCTGCCTTAGAAAGAAGATTCCAGCCTGTAATGGTAGGAGAGCCATCAATAGAAGATACAATCGAAATTTTAAAAGGTCTTAGAGAGCGTTACGAACAACATCATCGTCTTAAAATTACTGATGAAGCCCTAGAGGCAGCCGCTCACTTAGGAGATCGTTATATTTCTGACAGATTTTTACCTGATAAGGCTATTGACCTGATCGACGAGGCTGGAAGTAGAGTGCGTTTAATAAACTCTAAACTTCCGCCTGAAGCAAAACAGCTAGATAGAGAACTAAGACAAGTCCAGAAACAGAAGGAAGAATCTGTAAGAAACCAAAATTTCGATCAAGCTGGCCAATTACGTGAAAAAGAGATGGAATTGTCCGCAAAAATTAAAGAGGTTTTGGATAATAAAAAAGAATCTACAGTTGAAGATCAATCTGATGCTGATAATCCTGTAAAAAGTGATTTAAAATTTTTACAAAGTCCTCTTGTTAGTGAAGAGGATGTAGCACACATTGTGGCTTCATGGACAGGAGTCCCTGTTCAAAAATTAACAGAAACTGAATCAGTCAAGCTCCTTAATATGGAGGAAACACTTCACCAAAGGCTAATTGGACAAGATGAAGCTGTAAAAGCCGTCTCAAGAGCCATAAGAAGAGCAAGAGTTGGATTAAAAAATCCTAATAGACCCATCGCAAGTTTTATCTTCTCTGGTCCTACTGGTGTCGGTAAAACTGAATTGACTAAATCATTAGCTTCATATTTCTTCGGTAGTGAAGAAGCAATGATTAGATTAGATATGTCAGAATTTATGGAAAGACATACAGTTAGTAAACTCATCGGCTCGCCTCCTGGATATGTTGGTTTTAATGAAGGTGGTCAGCTTACAGAATCGGTTAGAAGACGTCCCTACACAGTCGTTTTATTTGATGAAGTTGAAAAGGCGCATCCAGATGTTTTTAACTTATTATTGCAACTACTTGAAGACGGGAGATTAACTGACTCCAAAGGTAGGACTGTAGATTTTAAAAATACATTATTAATAATGACCTCTAATATCGGTTCAAAAGTTATTGAGAAAGGAGGCGGCGGATTAGGATTCGAATTCTCAGGTGATTCAGTTGAAGATAGCCAATATAATAGAATTAAATCACTAGTTAATGAAGAACTTAAGCAATACTTTAGGCCTGAATTTTTAAATAGACTTGATGAAATAATTGTATTCAGACAATTAACTAAAAATGAAGTTAAAGAAATTGCTGAAATAATGCTGCAAGAAGTTTTTGTCCGATTACAAGATAAAGGCATTAAATTAAATGTAACTGATGCTTTCAAAGAAAGACTTGTTGAAGAAGGTTATAATCCTTCTTACGGAGCAAGACCATTGAGAAGGGCAGTTATGCGTTTACTCGAAGATAGTTTGGCTGAAGAAGTTCTATCTGGGAGAATAAAAGATGGAGATAATGCTTTAGTTGATATAGATGATAATAAAAAAGTTACAATAAATATTTCTTCTGAAGAATCTTCTCAAGAGTTAGCAGGTGCTAACTTCTAATCATTCAAAATAAATATGCAGTCAATCTCTCCAGAAACCATATACAGGGGAAATTCTGCTTGGGAAGAATCTTTACCTCAAATTACTAAATTAACTAAAAGTCCATTAATTCTAGGTAGAGGGATTAAAACGAATAATTTGAGAAATAATATATTTAATGATTTAAAAAATCAAAACCTTAATGTTAATTCTGCTAATTTGCAATTTGATTGTTGTTACGAAGATATTTCAAGAGTTAAGAATATTATTTCGAACAATAATAATGATTCTGTTATCGCAGCTGGAGGTGGCAAAGTTCTAGATTCTGGAAAATATATAGCCGAGTCTCTTAATATCCCTTGTATTACAGTCCCCCTTAGTGCTTCTACATGTGCAGGTTGGACAGCCTTATCAAATATATATACAAAGGATGGTCAATTCATCAAGGATGTCGAATTAAGATCTTGTCCGAAAATACTAGTTTATGATCATAAATTTATTCAAACAGCTCCATCAAGAACTCTTGCAAGTGGCATAGCAGATGCCTTAGCAAAATGGTACGAATCCTCAATAACAAGTTCAACGATAGATGATGGTCTTGTACAACAAGCAATTCAGATATCAAGAGTTTTAAGAGATCAACTATTAATAGATGGAGAAAAAGCGTTTAAGGGACAATTTGACAATTATCCTTCTTGGCAAAATACTATAGAAGCATGTGGACTGACAGCAGGATTAGTTGGTGGTATTGGAGGAGAAAAATGTAGGACTGCTGCAGCACATGCTATTCATAATGCAATTACTCAGATAATCACCCCTAATAAATTCTTACATGGTGAGATTGTTGGGGTTGGATTATTATTGCAATTAAGATTAGAAGAAATGAAAAATAATAATAAATTAGCTGATCAATCAATTAAACAATTATTTGTTCTCATGAAAGAATTGAATTTACCAACTACTATCGGACAACTTGGAATAAATGTTTTTGAAAATAATAATTTAGAGAAAATTGTAGAATTTACTTGTCGAGATAAATCTGAGATTCACTTTTTGCCTTTTGAAATTAATAAACGGGATATAACAGAGGTCATTTCAAATTTTGAAGAACAAAAAATTAAAACATAAACTTTTTTGACTAAAAACAATTTTGAACAATTAAGTGATTTAAATGCAGAATTTTTTGAAAGTGCCAAATTGTCACTATTAGATCCTTTAGGTCTTTATTTGGCAAACGATGTTAAGTGGATAAAACTTAACCAAAAATGGAATTCTTTAAAATTTCCAGTAGTTATGGGAGGGAAAGGTCCACCCATACTTCTTTTACATGGCTTTGATAGTAGTTTTTTAGAATTCAGGAGAATATATAAATCACTAAAAAGAAATTTTCAAATTATTATTCCTGATCTGCTCGGTTTTGGTTTTAGTCCCAGGTGCGCAACAAATGAATACAATTCCTCGAAAATTATTTTACATTTAACTGATCTCCTTAAGACCTTTAAGATAACAAAGAATTTAAATATTATTGGTGCCTCTATGGGAGGCTCAATAGCTTTAAAACTTGCCTTCCAAATTCCTGATTCTATTGATAAAATTATTCTTTTGTCCCCTGCCGGCTTGTTTGGAGAACCTAAGACTATCCCTTTTCCTCTTAACCAAATTGGCGCCTCATTTCTTGGATTGCCTCAGGTCAGAAAAAGTCTTTGTAGGCAAGCATTTGCTTTTCCAGATGAATGTGTTGGTGAGATGGAAGAGCAAATTGCTTCAATTCATCTAGGTTGTAAAGGATGGAGGAATTCACTTGCATCATTTGCGAAAAGTGGTGGGTTTGCAGGCACTCAAAAATATATCCAAAATATCCCAATTAAAACATTATGTGGAGAGAATGATCGAATTCTTGGAAAAAAAGAGATTAAAAATATAAGAAGTATTGAAAAATTAAATTTTGTGGGGTTACAAAATTGTGGTCATCTTCCACATATTGATCTACCATCATTATCTAGTAAAATTATCCAAGATTATTTTTTGGAATAAAAGATTTTTTAATTAATTTAGATACTTTAGAAGTATAAAAATGTAATACAAAACTGATGGAATAAAGATGTAACTGTCAATTCTGTCAAGAATTCCTCCATGTCCCGGTAAAAAAGTTCCGGAATCTTTTATTTTTGCATCTCTTTTCATCATAGATTCAATTAAATCTCCAACTAATGCCATAAGAGAAATTGAAATACCATATATTATTCCAATAAATAATGGATTTTCCCAATTCATTAAAAATGCGAAAAATATTGCTAGCAAAGTTGAACAGGATATTCCTCCAATTAAACCTTCTATAGTTTTGCTCGGAGATATTGGAGATAGAGATGTTTTACCAAATGACTTCCCAATGAAATAAGAGCCAATATCACTAGCTACAATTAAAAAACAAGAAGTTAAAGTTAAATGAAGACCAGTAGTATTTGATAAGTTCTCAAACGACATAAAACCCTGATTTGAATTTATTATCACTGAATCTAATCCTCTTAACTTTATCCAGTAACTAGGTAAAAAACCTAAATAGAATAATCCAAAAATAGAGGCTGCAATATCTGAAATTGTCCCAGGTTTGGGTTGTAAAAGTAACCAAGTGCATATCCCAACTGAACAGATTGGCAAAATTGAATTTGAAATTTCGCCTTCAAGCAAACCAATGGTCTCAAGATAAGTAGAAACTATAATAATAAAGGTTGAAAATAATGTGGTTTTTGTAGCTGGTCTTATACCTTTGAATTCTGCCATTCTAAAAAATTCTAATAATGCTAGATATGTAAGCAAAGCAGTTGCTAATGTAAAAAACCATCCACCCAACAAAACAACAATTAAACCAAAAATTCCTATAAGTAATCCACTTCTTAATCTCATATGAAATTGCTATGTTTCTAAGACTCTTATATTAAAATTTACCAGATCTTTGTTGCATAAACTTTGATTATTTATCCAATTAAACCTATCTATATCAATTTTTTCGCCAGGAATTAGTAAAGGTATCCCAGGAGGATAAGGGCAAATAATATCCCCAGATATTTTATTTAATGATTGTGAGAAAGAAATACTTCGAGTCCTACTTCTCCAAGCAATTCCAATTTCGATTTCGGGAGCTTGAACTAATTTAAAGGGCGATTTGAGCACTTCTAAACTTTTTGATTTTTTGGAATTTAATAGTAATTTTTTCCATAACTTTTCAAATAAATAAAGAAAATCTTTTTGATTTCCAAATCCCAAGCAAAAAGTGAGAGTCATCATTTCTGGCAATTCGGCAATAAGGCCATTTCTATAAAAAAAATTATCAGCACTAAAACCGTCAATCCCTGCCTTAGAGGTATTTACTACAATTTTTAAGGGGTCTTGAGTTTCTATGAGAGGAATATTTTTTTGAATTAATTTTTTATAAATACTTTTTGCCTCTAAAATTCTTTTTTGATATTTTGATAAACTTTTTTTGTTAAGCCAGTCCCTAATAGACTCTTCACAAGAAGAAAGTAATAAAGAACTTGGACTGGTAGTTTGCAGTAAATTAATACTTTTGATTAAATTACCTTCATTTATTAGATTCCCTTTGTACCAAAGTACCGCCGTTTGAGTTAATCCATTGAGCGACTTATGCAATGAATTAACGACTAAATCAGCATTTGATGATAAGGCCGGTTTTGGCAAATTAAGGTTTTTACAAAAAAGGAAATATGAACCATGGGCTTCATCAACTAAAACAGGTAAATTCTTTTGATGACAACAATCTATTAAAGGCTCTAAATCTCCGGTATAACCATGATAAGTGGGATTTATAAGAATAACCCCTGCAATTTTATTCTCATCAAAATTTAATTTTTTAAATACATTTTCCAACCAAATTTTTGTAATTGGTTTGTAATGCCCCGTTACGGTTGAAATTTCTAGGTCAAAAAATATTGGATTTATATTCTGCATCGCACAGATTTTTATAACACTTATATGGACATTTCTAGGCATCAGGATATTTTCGCCTGGATTTGCCATAGCAATTACTGCTGATTGTATTAATCCGGAGGCTCCATTAACTCCAAAAAAACATCCTTTAGCTCCAAATTTGTCAGAAAATTCTCTTTGAGAATTAGCAACTAATCCGCTTTGGGATAGTGGGGAGCCTATTTCTGGAAGTTCGGGCAGGTCCCAATAACCAGGTGGATATTTTAAAAGCTTCACTAATTTCTTCGGTAAAGCTGCCCCTCTGTTATGAGAGGGAAAGAATAAAGATTTTAAAAACTTTTTAGTTAAAAAAGATGAAATGCTCATAAAGTATTATTGACATATATAGAATGGACTACGTAGTAATCTTTTTTGATATTTTTTAACTTTAATGAAAGGATCTTATTCGAAATATTCGGCAAAAGATGACTTAATTTGGTTGATTTTGAGACCATGGATTTTTATCCCAAGAGTTTTATATATCCTTTTAACTTTTATTTTTCTTTTTTTAAGAATACTTTTTCAAGGTAACAGTAAAAATAAAAATGTACAAAAAAATCTCTCTAAGTATCTTTTTGATGTGATAACGGATTTAGGCCCTTGTTTTATCAAATTAGGCCAAGCATTCTCAACCAGACCAGATCTTGTTAGACAAGATTGGCTTACAGAACTTACAAAATTGCAAGACAATCTCCCAGCATTTGATCATAAAATTGCTTTAAAAATCATTGAAGAGGAACTCGGAGCACCTGCTGATGAATTATTTGAAGAGTTTCCAGATAGTCCTATTGCTTCAGCAAGCTTAGGTCAAGTTTATAAAGCAAAAATAAATAATTCTTATCTGGCTGTGAAAGTACAGCGGCCAAATTTATACTTTCTCATAAGAAGGGATGTTGTAATCTTGAGGTTTTTAGGAACTTTTTTATCCCCACTCTTACCATTAAATATAGGGGTTGGAATTGGAGAAATAATTGATGAATTCGGTAGGGCACTTTTTGATGAAATTGACTATTTAAAAGAGGCTGAAAATGCTTTGAGGTTTGCAAATTTATTCAAAGAAAACCCAAATATTTTTATTCCTAAATTAGAAAAACAGTTTTCATCCAAGAGGATAATCACAACTTCTTGGATTGATGGAGTTAAGTTGAGAGATAGAGCTTTACTAGAGGAAAATAACTTAATACCTGCTTCGTTTATAAAAACATGTGTCATTAGTGGGCTGCAGCAATTATTTGAATTTGGATATTTTCATGCGGACCCACATCCAGGAAATATGTTCGCTCTCAGAGGAGGAAATGCCGATTGTGGGAATTTAGCTTATGTTGATTTCGGAATGATGGATACTATTACAAATTCAGATAGACTTACTCTTATTAAGGCAATTGTTCACATAATTAACGAAGAATATTATCTTCTCGCAGAAGATTTCCAGAAATTAGGTTTTTTAACCAAAGAACAAGATCTTCAAAAACTTGTTGAACCATTAAAAGAAGTTCTAGGAGGATCTTTTGGCGCTGAGGTTGGTAACTTTAATCTTAAAAATGTAACTGACAAATTCTCAAAACTAATGTATTCCTATCCTTTCAGAGTTCCCAGTAGGTTTGCCTTAATAATAAGAGCTGTTGTTAGTCAAGAAGGTTTAGCCCTAAGGTTAGATCCTGAATTTAAAATTTTAAAAATAGCTTATCCATATATTGCTAAAAAACTACTGACTGATAATTCTGAAGAGATTTTAGACATACTTTTAGAAGTGGTTTTTGATAAAAAAGGTCAAATCCAAATAGAAAAAGTTGAAAGTTTATTAAACATTTTATTTAAAGATTCAGAGAATATTAATTCAGATCTCATACCAGTTGCGAACGCTGGATTGAAATTATTTGTAAGTAAAAAAGGATCCGAAGTTAGGAAAAATCTTCTTTTAAGTCTTATAAAAGATGAAAAATTAGAATTTACTGATGCAAAAAAACTCTTAGCTTTAATTAGAGATACTTTTAGCCCTCTTAATATTGCAAAAAGTGCAGTACAGAATATTATTTCTACAGTTTAGTTTTTATATTTATATCTAATTAACTTACTTATGATTTTAATTCGATTAGAATTGGATGTATTGTTTAAGAAATGAGAAGTAAAAGGATTATTTATTTTTGGAAATTAAATGAATATTTTGAAAAATCTCTTTATACATAAGAAAAAATCTGAAAAAAATAAAGACTTGAATTCTGGATTGGTTGACCAATATATTGAAATTGCAAAGTTAGTAAAAGAAGCAAGAATAGAACAAAACCTTACAATCAAAGAATTGTCTTACATTTCAAAAATTTCTGAACGAATAATAGACTCTATTGAAAATAATAATAAAAATATTAGGCCAGAGTATCCTTTTATACGATCTATATTAATTAAATTAGAGGAATGCTTAGTATTAAAAAAAAATACCCTTTTAAAGTTAGCAGTTAAAGAAAGAAAAATTTTAAAGAAAGAGGGGAAGTTTTTTCTGTTCAAGAAATTTGATCTTATCAATACATGGCAAGGAAGTCTTTTGTATTTTTTTATATTAGTTCTAACTATATTTATATTAAAAAGATATTTTATTTTAAATGTGAATGTTATAGAGATTCAAAATATTGAAAATCAAATGGTTGATAAATAATTTTTAATAAATTCTACTTTAGAGTTCTTCCAAAATTATTCCCTAACTCACTAAACATTTTTACATTATTTTCTATTTCTTCTAAAGGACGATTTAACTTCCATTTCCAGTTATTTTTTGTGGTGCCAGGTTTGTTTAATCTACTTGAATCATCTAGAGATAATAGATCCTGTAATGGAGCGATAAAGAGATTAGCATTCGTTTTCATGCCAATTTCTATTAAATCCCAAGAAGGATTTTCAGAAAACTTATACTCATCTTTTATTCTTTTTTTGGATTCATAATCTAAATATTCCCACCATGAAACAGAAGTAGAGTTGTCGTGAGTACCTGTATAAACAACCCAATTTTCTCCTTCAATATTCTTAGGTAAATAAGGATTATCTTCATTGCCATCAAAAGCGAATTGTAATATTTTCATGCCAGGCAGTTCGAAGTTTTTCCTTAATTTCTCTACATCTGGGGTTATTACTCCCAGATCCTCTGCAATAATTGGTAGATAGTTACCCCCTAGATCCTTTTTTACTTTATTTAATAGTGTTTTACCTGGGGAATTTATCCATTTTCCAATAATTGCCGTTTTAGAACTGCCATTAACTCTCCAGTAACCCGCTAAACCCCTGAAATGATCAAATCTCAATATGTCCACAAGTTCAAATTGTCTTTGAAATCTTTTTCTCCACCAATTGAAATTAGTCCTTTTATGCTTTGACCAAAAGTAAGTTGGGGTACCCCATAATTGTCCTGTTGATGAAAAATAATCAGGTGGAACACCACTTTGAAAGATTAAATCTCCATTTTTAAAAATTGAAAATAATGATTTATTACTCCATACATCGGCGCTGTCTCTGGAAACATAAAAAGGCAAATCTCCAATTAGCTTAATATTTTTTGATTTTGCAAAGTTTTTTATGACGCTCCATTGCTCATCAAGGTGCCACTGTATTAATTTTTTAATAAGTATCTCTTCACTTTTTTTCTTAATCCACGATTTTAAGAACTTTTTATTTTTTATTTTAAATTCTTGAGGCCATTCCCACCAAGGCAACATATTAAATTCCTCTCTGATAACAACAAATGTCGCATAATCTTCAACCCAAGAATGCCTACTGACCCATTTGTTAAAATTAATTTTTCTCTCTTCAGATTGAGAACTCCAACCTTGCAAAAGGAGGAGACCTAATTTTTTTGTTAAATCATCTGCAATATCAAAATCAAAATGATCCTTATTCTGAGTTATTGGACCTAGATTATCTTTATTTGAAATAAATATAAAACCTTTTTCGATTAAATCTTCTATATCCAAAAACCATGGGTTTAGTGCAAAACTAGAAGGGGAACTATATGGAGAACCTGTAGAATCAGTAGGCGTGAGAGGTAAAAATTGCCAGTATTCAATTCCATACTTATGAAGTTTTTTTATCCATTCTTTAGCTCCTCTCCCAAAAGTTCCACATACTCTTCCTCCAGGAATACATGTTGGATGCATAAGTAAGCCTAATGATTTTCTTGCAATAATTGAATCTATAGGCATGTTTTCAAAATATTTTGATTCTTTACACTTAACGTGTTTTTAATTCTCTAAATTCAACCTTATACAAATTTTTTTTAATTGACAAATATCATTGCTGGTTTTTAAGTCTGGATAAATATAAATTATAAATTTTAATCAACAATTTTTGCTTAATTGAGGTGATTTTTGAAAACATCTAGTCATTATCTTTTGCGAAATTCGCATAAACGACTACGATAATAATATAGTTTTATGGTGCAAATTTCGTGACAAGTTTTATCACGGCAATGCAGAGTAAAGAATCCAACTTTAATCTAACTAATAGTAGATTAAGGTTAGTAAGTGGGACAACAAACCCTAAATTAGCTGAAGAAATTGCATCATACTTAGGGATTGAAAATGTACCTTTAATATCTAAAAGATTTGCAGATGGAGAACTTTATGTTCAGATTCAGCAATCTATTAGAGGGTGTGATGTATTCCTCATACAACCTACATGCGCTCCTGTAAACGATAGTTTAATGGAGCTTATGATTATGGTTGATGCATGCAAGAGAGCTTCTGCAAGACAAATAACGGCCGTAATTCCGTATTTTGGATATGCAAGGGCAGATAGGAAGACCTCAGGAAGAGAGTCAATAACTGCCAAATTAACTGCCAATTTACTAGAGAAATCAGGAGTTGATAGAGTTTTAGCGATGGACTTACACTCGGCTCAAATACAAGGCTACTTTGATATACCATGCGATCATATTTACGGTTCACCTGTATTAATTGATTATCTAGAAACTTTAAATCTAGAAGAAATAGTTGTAGTTTCTCCTGATGTGGGCGGTGTGGCGAGAGCAAGAGCATTCGCGAAATTAATGAAGGATGCGCCGTTAGCTATCATTGATAAAAGGAGATCTGCGCATAATACCGCTGAAAGTCTCACAGTTATCGGTGAAGTCAGAGGTAAAACGGCTATTCTTATAGACGACATGATAGACACTGGAGGTACAATTTGTTCTGGAGCAAATTTATTAAAAAAAGAAGGAGCTAATAGAATATTTGCATGTGCCTCACATGCCGTATTTTCTCCTCCTTCTTATGAAAGATTAAGTTCTAAAAATCTTTTCGAACAAGTTATTGTTACTAACAGCATACCAGTTATACATAAAGATAATTTTCCACAGTTAAAAGTTCTTTCAGTCGCAAATATGTTGGGGGAAGCTATTTGGAGAATTCACGAAGAAAGTTCTGTTAGTTCTATGTTTAGATAAAAGAAATTATTTTTTTACAATCCTTGTAATTTCTTGAGTCTCTCAGTTTCAATCTTAAACTGTTTTTCGATCTTTTCAGGGACATTATTTGGACACACTTGAAGAGCGGATTCCACTAATTGCAGAGATGCAATAAATTGTAATTGTTTCATATCAACTTTTTGCTCTTTCTTTTTCTCTATTATTTTCCCTCCATGTTTTTGTGATACTACTGATGCGAACGTTGCTGAGGCAACATTTAATGTTTTTGGGAAATCCAAATCAAATCCTTTTCTTGTGGCATTACATAGAAATGAAACACCCATACCATGATATAAATCTAAATCATTTTTATTGGCAGGAGAATTTTTAATATTTGCATTTACTTTATTAAATTCATTATTTGCATCGAATAAAAAAGATGAAAAAATTAGAGGGATTGCAAAAATTTTCGATATTTTAAAACTCATATTTGATTTATTTTTGATTCATATTATTAAAGATAACATTTTTAATTTTTTAAATTAAATCTGCCAACAGAATTTATTTAATAATTTTAATTTCGTGATGATTTTCTACTATTTTAAGCATATCTTTGTTCCATGAGTATATAACCCTAAATCTATAATTATCAGAATCTACAAGTCTTGTATGTTCAAGGATATACCAATCTTTGTAAGAAGATTCAAAAATCATTTCATGTTCGTCGACTTGCTTAATATTTGAAATACCTTCATTATTACTTAAATAAAATTTTTCCCTCTTAAGTTGATGGCCTTTTAAAAAGGCATGCATTTCTCCTCGTTCTTTATACTGGGGGTTTTCGTCAAAGAAATTATATTTTTTTTCTGGATACCAAGTAAATTTATAATGAGACTCCCATTCTGATTTACTCTCGAGAGCTTGAATATTTATATTCATGCTTAAATTATAAGTTTTTTGTGCTTCATCGAGAAAATACGTTCTATTAGACTTCCATAATCCAATATTCCTGGAAAACCACCTTTTTAAATTACTATTTAAATTGATTTCAGGTGGGTTTTCTCCAAAATTTAAATTTTTCTTTGGATTAATAGCAACCATTTATAAAAAAGTCCTATTTATTTAATAGCTTATCTGTAAAATAAAAAAAAATATCTTAAGGTGTTTGTAAGGATTAACAGCTTTTCAACACTTCAGAGGAATTCCTTTGAATGATAAAAAAGAGCTAAAATTAATACTTGTTGCAGCTAGAAATCAACTTTCTAGTAATGATATTAAGTCCCTAATAGCTTATTTGGAATCAGATGATTGTAAATTTGAGATATCTCTCCAGATCTCTGAACCCACAGAACAGCCAGAATTACTTGAATTACATAGATTAGTCGCTATTCCTGCTCTTATAAAGGTTTCCCCAGCTCCTAAGCAAATATTTGCTGGTAGTAATATTTTCTCTCAGTTGCAAAAATGGTTGCCAAGGTGGTCACAGGAAGGCTTAACAAAAAATCTTGGTATTAATTTGCAGCCATCCAAAATTGATTCAATAAGAACTCAAAAAGAATTTCTATTGGAAGACGAACTTCTTGTTTTAAGACAAGAAAATGAGACATTAACAAAAAGAATAGAATCTCAGGAAAGATTATTAAGAATGGTAGCGCATGAATTAAGAACACCTTTAACTGCTGCTACTTTGGCTGTTCAAAGTCAAAAACTCGGACAAATAGATATTTCAAAATTGCAGGAGGTTATTAAAAGACGTCTTGAAGAGATTGAACTCTTATCTCAGGATCTTTTAGAGGTTGGAACAACTAAATGGGAAGCATTATTTAATCCTCAGAAAATTGATTTAGGTAATATTAGTGCTGAAGTAATACTCGAATTAGAAAAATTCTGGAGATTAAGGAATATTGAAATTGATACTGATATCCCATCTGATCTGCCAAGTGTATTTGCAGATCAAAGAAGAATGAGGCAAGTATTTTTAAATTTAATTGAAAATGCTATTAAATTTTCTAAAGATTCTGGATCTATAAAAATCACTATGATTCATAAGACAAATCAATGGGTAGAAATAACAATTTGTGACAAAGGTGCAGGTATTCCTTTGAGCGAACAAAAAAGAATTTTTCTAGATAGGGTTAGACTTCCCCAGACTTCTGAAGGTACTTCAGGATTTGGTATAGGGTTATCAGTATGTAGGAGAATAGTACAAGTCCATGGAGGAAGAATATGGGTCGTATCTGAAGTAGGGGAAGGTTCCTGCTTCCATTTCACAGTTCCTGTGTGGCAAGGACAAAACAAAGAGCAACAATACTTGACGAAAGGCTAGCCTTACTCTTAGTTTTTAATAAGCTGTTATGCTAGTTTCCTGGCCCCATCGTCTAGAGGCCTAGGACACCTCCCTTTCACGGAGGCGACAGGGGTTCGAATCCCCTTGGGGCTATTAATTTAAATTTATAACGATCTTTTTGATGATTTTGCTCGCCTATCTACGGCAATTAAATTTTCTGAAAGATCCTTTTTCAGTCTTTTCTCTATCATCCCTATTGGCATCCATTGACAACCTTGAACAGTAAGATCATAAATTAATGAGTTTTTTGAAGTGTTTTTAATATTTTGAATTTTCCAACTACCCTCAAACTTTCTGAAATCTCCTTTTATTAAATTAAATTTTAAGAGGCCAAGTTCCTTATTTTCAAATAAATCTATAGTTACTTCAGCTGAAAACTTCATGCCAAGGAAATCCTGAGCCCCAACTTGTTTAAGGTGAACATTATTTCCCTTCTGAAATATTTTTTTGCTCGATAAAAGATTTGGTATGTAGTGATTTAGCCGATCATAATCTGTTAAAACACTCCACAAAGAATCAAAACTTGCAGAAGTTGTAAGTTGAGCTGCCAGTCGTCTTGTCCCACCAGGAAACTTCTCCATCGTCTGCTCAATTGTCCTGTAATCATTGTTCTTAGAATGATCTTCTGATTCTTGAGGATTATTCATAAATGAATTTTTTAATTAGATAAAAAATTATTTCTGTGTAACTATACTGATAAAAACAACAAATACTGAAAAATTAAAATAATTTCTTTTATTTATCCCGATCTCAAAACGTAACCATTTTTGTAAAATCACTACAAATTAAACTACAAATTGATAATCTTTTATAAAAGAAATCTAAAAAATGTATTCACAAGCAAAAGTAATCGCAGGCGGATTAGCTCATATACCGGTAGTAATAGCTGTTTTTTATTTTATACTCACAACTTTTAATAAAAGAGCTTTAAAATTTGTTGAAGAAGCAAAACCAAAAAAACCTGAGGCAAAAGCTGTGGAAACTAAAAAGGTCGCTGTTTCAAAAACAGAAGCTCCAAAAACAGAAGCTCCAAAAATAGTTAAGAAAAAACATGCAGATGTTCCAGTCAATATTTACCGTCCTAAAACACCTTATGAGGGAACAGTTATTGAAAACTATAGTCTTCTTAAAGAAGGAGCAATTGGTAGAGTTAATCACATAACTTTCGACCTTAAAGATAGTGATCCGTTTTTAAATTATGTAGAAGGGCAAAGTATTGGTATTATGCCTGCTGGTGAGGATGCTAATGGAAAACCTCATAAATTAAGACTATACTCAATTGCTAGCACTAGACACGGTGATGACTTTAATGGAAACACTGTTTCTCTTTGTGTAAGACAGCTTCAGTATGAAAAAGATGGCGAAACCATTAATGGTGTCTGCTCTACTTACTTATGTGATATTAAGCCTGGAGATAAAGTAAAAATAACAGGTCCTGTTGGTAAAGAAATGCTTCTCCCTGATGAAGAGGACGCAAACATTGTTATGTTAGCCACTGGAACTGGAATAGCACCAATGAGGGCTTATTTAAGAAGAATGTTCGAACCAACTGAAAAAGAAAAAAACAAATGGAATTTCAAGGGTAAAGCTTGGTTATTTATGGGTGCTCCAAAATCAGCTAATTTGTTATACGAAGAAGATCTTCAAAGATACCTTGTTGATAATCCAGATAACTTTAAATATACAAAAGCAATTAGTCGCGAGCAGCAAAATACAAAGGGAGGAAGAATGTACATCCAAGATAGAGTTTTAGAGTCAGCCAATGAACTTTTCAATATGATTGAAGATGAAAAGACACACATATATCTTTGTGGATTAAAGGGTATGGAACCTGGAATAGATGAAGCAATGACTAAGGCAGCAGAAGAAAAAGGTTTGAACTGGTCAGAATTAAGACCTCAACTTAAAAAAGCAGGAAGATGGCACGTAGAAACTTACTAAAATTTTATATTTGGAATTAAGTTTCCCCAATTAAATACTTTTTGGTTTAGACACAATGAGTAGCTAATATTTAAAAAAAAGAGGATTTTAAATAAAGAATACTAAAAATATGCCTTCAACTTTAAGTAATCCTCTAAGATTAGGTTTACGGCAAGAAAGAGTTATATCTCCACAATGCTTAGTAATCTTTGGTGCTAGTGGAGACCTTACTCATAGAAAATTAATACCAGCCTTATTTGAACTCTATTTGCAAAGAAGAATTCCTAGTGAATTTGGAATAGTTGGTTGTGCTAGAAGACCTTGGACTGATAATGAATTTAGAGAAAAGATGAAAGCAAAGCTATCTAATCAAATATCTGGTAAAGAAAGGGAGTGGGAACAATTTTCTAATTATCTTTTCTATGAACCAGTTGATCTACAACAAAGTGATCATGTCTTAAGGCTTTCTAAGAGATTAAATGAAATTGATAAAACACAAGCTACTCATGGGAATAGGACATTTTATTTATCAGTATCTCCTAATTTCTATGCAAGTGGATGTAAAGCTCTAAAAGCAGCTGGCCTTTTAGATGACCCTAAGAAAAGTCGTTTAGTGATTGAAAAACCCTTTGGAAGAGATTATTCAAGTGCAAAAAAATTGAATAAGATCGTCCAAAGTTGCGCTGAAGAAAGTCAGATTTATAGGATTGACCATTATTTAGGTAAAGAGACAGTTCAGAACATTCTTGTTTTGAGGTTTGCTAACACTATTTTTGAACCAATCTGGAACAGAAATTATATATCAAGTGTTCAAATTACTTCATCTGAAACAGTGGGTGTTGAAGATAGAGCAGGTTATTACGAAAGCTCTGGTGCTTTAAGAGATATGCTTCAAAATCATATGACGCAAATGCTTGCTGTTACTGCTATGGAACCTCCTGGAAAGTTTGAACCAGAAGCAATAAGAAATGAAAAAGCTAAGGTTCTTCAAGCTTCCAAACTTGCTGACGAAAATGAACCGTGGAATTGTTGTATAAGAGGTCAATATGGAGAAGGAGGAAATATTTCAAATCGACTAAAAGGATATAGGCAGGAAGATGGTGTTAATTGTAATAGCACAACAGAAACTTATATTGCGACAAAAGTTTTCGTTGATAACTGGCGTTGGCAAGGGGTTCCTTTTTATTTGAGAACAGGTAAAAGACTACCTAAAAGACTTGGAGAAATAGTCTTGACTTTTAAAGATGTTCCTGTTCATTTATTTGAATCAACAATAATAAATCCTGCCCCAAATCAACTTATCCTTAGAATACAGCCAAATGAAGGGGCTACTTTCAAATTTGAGGTAAAATCTCCTGGTTCTGGAATGAAATCAAGACCTGTTGAGATGAAATTTTCTTATGATGAATCATTTGGAGAACCCTCAGATGAAGGTTATGTAAGATTATTAGCTGATGCAATGCTTTCTGACCCAACCCTATTTACTCGAAGTGATGAAGTAGAGGCAGCCTGGAAACTTTATACGCCATTAATAGAATTGATGGATAATTCTCCTTGGAAGTTACCTATTTATAGTTATGAATCTATGACATGGGGACCTCCTGAGTCTGATCAATTAATTTCAAAAGATAATATTTTCTGGCGCAGACCATAAAAATGAAACCTCAACTAACACTCCAAACCCCTTTAGAGCTTCCTTATCAGGAAATTTCTAATTACCTTAATAAATTATGGCTTTCAGAAGATAATGATAATAGTGGAGCTAATACTTTTACATTAATGGTCTGGCAGCCGGCTTGGCTAGAACAATGTTTGGTTCAAAAAGGATTAGTAAATGGACCAATTACTGGAAATTTAAGTCCAGAGATAATTGAAGTTGCTAAAAAATTTATATTAGATCAAGGTCTTCCTATCAGTACTTCCCTTGATAGTGAAGAATTATTGAATTTGTTGAAGAAAAATTTATCTAATAGAGACTTTGAAGATTTTAGAGGACAATTTTTTGAATCATCAATAAGTACATTGAATCCAAGAAGATTAATAACTCTAGCTCCAACATTAAATAAAAATTCAGATATCAAAACTTTTGTATCAGCTTACTGTCCATTAAGTGATGCTCCAGCTATGCAACCTATATGTGGGGATTTAGTTGTTATTAGGGGGGACTCGGCATCAATATCTAGTAAAGGATTAAAAATAATTGATGGTTTATCAATTGATGAATTACCTTCATGGTTGTGGTGGAATGGAAGCTTGGATGAATCGCCTGAAATTTTCGAATTTTTTACTAATTATGGTCTAAGGTTAATAATTGATACTGCTCTTGGATCGCCTCAAAGATGTTTAAAAGTTTTAGATCAATTAAATAACTCAAATAAAGCAATTAATGATTTGAATTGGGTTAGATTGAAAAATTGGAGGGAATCATTGGCAATGATTTTTGATCCGCCTTCGAGGAGACCAATTTTAGATCATATTACTGATATCGACATTGATATTGCAGGAGATCATATGATTCAAGCTTTGTTTTTGATTTCATGGATTAGCGATAAGCTTGGTTGGTCATTTCTAAGAGTTGAAAGGGATATAGAATCAATAAAAATAGAGTTTAAAAGAATTAATGGCGAAATAATTTCTGCATCAATTAATCCTTTATCTTTGGGAAAGCCGAGTATTCATTTAGGACAAGTTATTGGATTGAGGCTGATTTCAAAAATTAGTGAGGTTCAAAAAAATAATACTTGTGTAATACTTGGTTGTGAATCAGTGGAGTGTATGAGACTTGAAGCAGGGGGAATGGCTAATATGGAATTAATAGAACAAGTTGTTCCAAATTCTTTTTCTACATCAGAGTACGATGTTAGTAAATTATTGGGAAGTAGTAGAGGTAGTACAAGCCCTCTTTTTGAAAATTCTATTAAAAAAGCCCTTCAAATATTTAATGGTTTTAATAACTAATAGATGCCTTGTGTAATATCTTCTCCTTCTACTGATAGTGGAAAAACTACATTATCGCTTTTGCTATCTTGTTGGGCGTTCTCAAAAGGTATAAAGTTACAAACTTTCAAGGTTGGCCCAGATTATCTTGATCAACAACAACTTAGTTCAATTGGCCAACCTATTTGTAGAAATTTAGATATTTTTTTAAGTGGTGAGGAATGGGTTCAAGAAAGTTTTTTTAAACATTCTTTGAAATATGAATTCTCGCTAATTGAAGGGGCAATGGGTCTATTTGATGGATTAGGGGCAACAACTTATTCCAGCACAGCAAATATTTCTAAACTTCTAAATGCTCCAATAATTTTTATTGTTAATGCTAAAGGCCAAGTAGCTTCTCTTCTGGCGACTATTCGAGGTTTTAGAGATTTTGATAGTGATTTGTCAATAGCAGGAATTATATTTAACAACGTTAATTCAGATAGACATAAAAAATTGATCAAAGAGGTTTTTAAAAATGAAGAAATCGAAATTCTTGGTTTTTTACCATCTGATTCAAAAATAACTTTAAACAAAGCTAATTTAGGTTTGATATCTCCAATGGAAAAAGAAAAAGAAATTAATGTTGAATATTTTGCAAATTTCGCCGAAAGAAACCTTGATGTATTTTCTCTCATAAAATTTCTGAAATCTCCTAAAAAGAAAATATTTAATTCTGTCAATTTTAAAGATTTTAAAATTGACAAAAGTAAACCTATCGCGATTGCAGAAGATAAAATCTTTCATTTTCAATACCCTGAAACTAAGGAGTTTTTGAATGAAATAGGCATTCCATTAATTTCATGGAGTATTTTTGATAATGAAGAAATACCTAATGAGGCTTCTTCTTTAATTATTCCCGGGGGATTCCCTGAAAAATATGCTGATCATATAAGTAACTCTACAAAAAGCTTAAATTCGTTAAGGAAATTCCGCAAAAATGGATTTATATATGCTGAGTGCGGAGGGATGATGATTTTAGGGGACTTCATAAAAGATGAAAATGGTAATTATCATAAAATGAGTGGCATACTGCCTTTTAGATCAAAAAAAAGTAAACTTTCAGTAGGTTATAGATACATAGAGGGTTTAAAAGATACTCCGATTATTAAACAAAATCAATTAATTAGAGGCCATGAATTTCATTATTGGGAAATTGAAAATAATTTATCTGAACTTGATTTTGGAAAGGCTTATCATCAGAAGAAACTTTCTTCCCCATGGAAAATTAAATCTTGGGAAACTGAATACAAAAATGAAGGCTTTTTTGATGAAAAATTACATGCAAGTTGGATTCACTTACATTTGCCAAGTTCTCTAGAACTCGCAAAAAACTTTATAGATGCCACCCAAATTACTTTTTCAAAGCATTCTTAATTTATTACTAAATCAAATATTTTGAGAGGAGAACCTAAAAAAAACATTCCAGGCAAAGTGATTAATGGTCCTAAAAAACTCCCCACCATGACCTCAATTTTTGTATGGCCTAGGGTTTCTTTTAACAGTAATTCAGATTGAGGGTCTAGTTTTTTTGATAGTTTATTAATTTCTGCAGCGTGAATCCCAGCTGATTTTCGAACACCACTAGCGTCATACATAACTATTAGTGCAACTGCAACTGATAATGCGAATATTGAGCTATCAAATCCTAATTCATAACCTATACCAGATGTAGCGCCAGTTATTAAGGCGGAATGACTTGAGGGCATTCCACCCGTCTCGAACATAATTCCAAATCTTAACTCTCCAGTTGAAAAGAAATTGAATACAATTTTTAAAAATTGAGCTAGCAAGCAGGATAATAGGCTCCAGAAAAGAACTGAATTATTAAAAAAAGAAAAAAAATCAGACATAAATTAAAAAAAATTATCTATCTCTATTTGTAATAAAGTCAGCTAAAGATATTAAATACTTTGCATCTGCACCCCAAGGTTCAATTGCTTTTTTTGCTTTTTCAACTAAATCAAATGCCCTTTTCTTTGACTCCTCCATTCCAAGTAATTTAGGGTAAGTAGTTTTGTCAGCCAAAAGATCTTTGCCAGCTGTTTTACCTAACTTTTCACTGCTGGAAGTTAAATCAAGAATATCATCTATTATTTGGAAGGCTAAACCAATTCCCTCTGCATACGTTGTAAGGGCTTGTAATAGTTTTTCGTTAGCTCCTGCGATCATAGCGCCTGTTCTAACGCAGGCCTTCAATAAAGCCCCAGTCTTGTGAAGATGAATATATTCGAGAGTTTCAAGGTCGACTACTTTGCCTTCGCATTCCAAATCAACAACTTGTCCCCCGACTAAGCCTGGAGCACCAGCAACTAAAGATAATTCGCCAACTACATTTAATAATCTATTTGGATCGACTCCAGGGCTTCTTAGAGAGACCATTTCAAAGGCCCTTGTTAATAAAGCATCGCCTGCAAGAATAGCTATTGCATCTCCATATACTTTATGATTTGTCGCCCTGCCTCTCCTCAAGTCATCATTATCCATGGCGGGTAGATCATCATGAATCAAGGACATTGTATGGATCATTTCTATAGCTACCGCAGTAGGAACTGCAAGAGAGGGTTCTCCTCCAGCCAATGCACAAGATGCTAAACATAAAATTGGACGTATTCTTTTCCCTCCAGCTAAGAGTGAATATCTCATTGATTCTCTTAATATTTCTGGATTCTCTGGACCCAAGGAAAAATCAAGTGCTTCTTCTACAACCTTTTTTGTGTTTTTAAGATATTTTTCAAATTCAGAAATACTATTTATAACTTCAGTCATTTTATACCTTTAGTAAAAAAAATTTCATCATGGAGTTTATGGCAAAAGGTCATTAAGAGTTGATGATAAACCAAATTGTTTTTGCCAGCTAAAAATAGTATTTACAAGTAACATTGTTACTGTCATTGGCCCAACACCTCCTGGAACAGGAGTGTAAGCAAATACTTTAGAAATAACATCTCCTAATAATACATCTCCACATAATCTGGTTTTATTTTTATCGGAACTTTTTAATCTATGTATACCAACATCAATAATTACTGCACCTTCTTTGACAAAACTCGAATCTACAAGATTGGGTTTTCCTGCAGCCGCAATTAGAATATCGGCTTCTCTACAAATTTTTTTCAAATTTATTGTTTTAGAGTGAGTAATTGTTACCGTGCCATTTAGATTCAACAACATAAGCGATAGGGGTTTACCAACAAGTAAACTTCTTCCAATGACAACGATTTTCTTGCCTTCAATTGTAATATTTTGGGACCTTAATAAATTAATAATTCCTGCCGGTGTGCATGATCTCATAGCAGGCTCATTTTTTACTAGTTTGCCGATGTTTATCTCATTTAGTCCATCTACATCTTTGCTTGGATTAATATGGCTTATCAGTTTTTGCTCGTCAAACTTCTTTGGGATGGGAAGTTGTAGTAACATTCCATCAATATCTTTATCAGAATTAAGTTTGATTATTAATTGTTCAACTTCTTTTTGCTCTACACTATCTTCTAGATGAAAGATAAAGCTCTTTACTCCAACCCTTGAACATGCTTTTTCCTTATTATTAACGTAAACACCACTCGCGGGGTCTTCACCTATTCTTATTAAAGCTAAACCAGGATCTCTTTTTGCAATTTTTTTATTACCCGAGATATAGTTAGATAATCTTTGTTCAATTTCAAGAGATAATTTTTTACCGTCTAATTTTAATGACATTTAGAAAAACTTCTCCTTTTTACACCTAGCATGCCTATAATTTTAAATTATTCAAATAGATTTATCTATATTCTGTGCAAAACATCATAACTACCTTAAAAAAATTGTTTTATCTGTGGAGGCGAAGTCAAGTCCCAGTAAAACAACCAATTAAAATTTCAAGAATTGATAATCTCATAATTTTTTTAGTATGCATTTTAATTTCAATAATTTCTTCTTATAAACTACTTCTTATTTCGCCTTTAAAAATCGCAGATTTTTTTTCTTGGTTTTTGAACTTTATTGAAATACTTATTAGTTCTGGAGTTTTGATATTAGTTTCAAAAAAAGAGAATCCTACAATTTCCTCAAGACAGATCTTCTTAATCATTACTCTTCTTTTAGCAGTACAAGTTACGAAATTAACCTTAGCTTCAACTATAAGTCCATTATCTATGATAATTCCACCGGCATTAATAATATCTCAAGGAATGGGAACCATAACAGCTTTAGCTTGGGTATCAATAGCGAGTCTTATTTGGCCTGACCCAGAAATTGTTATCAATAACAATTTATTTTTTATTTTATTAGTTTGTGCTTCAATAGTATCTCTTCTTGGAGGAAGAATAAGAAGTAGAGCTCAGTTACTTCAATTATCAATTTTTGTGCCAATAGGATCTTTCTTGAGTCAATGGATATTGATAGGTAAAGATAAAATATCTCTTATTAATAATAATCAAGATTTTATTTTAGCTAATGGGGATATATTTTCTGATTCCTTGCTATTGGCGATAGCTATGCTTTTTACAATTTTATTTATTCCTATTTTTGAATCGATATTCGGATTATTAACTAAAGCAAGATTGCTCGAATTGGCTGATAAGGAAAAGCCTCTAATTAGAAGATTGTCTCTAGAAGCTCCGGGTACTTTTGAACATACCTTACTTATATGTGGTTTAGCAGAGGAGGCGACAAGAATGATTGGTGGTGATATTGATCTTATTAAAACTGGAGCGTTATATCATGACGTTGGCAAATTACATGCACCTAATTGGTTTATTGAAAATCAGGATGGTTCAAAAAATCCGCATGACGAATTAGATGATCCGATTAAAAGTGCCGAAGTATTACAAGCTCATGTTGATGAAGGGTTGAAATTTGCAAGAAAAAATAGACTACCTAAGCTGATAGCTAATTTTATTCCTGAACATCAAGGTACCCTTAAAATGGGATATTTTTTTCAAAAAGCTAAAGAAAAAAATCTCGACATTAATGAATATTATTTTAGATACAAAGGCCCTATTCCTCAGTCCAAAGAAACAGCTATTTTAATGCTTGCCGATGGATGTGAAGCTGCACTTAGAGCTATGAATATTAATGCATCTGATAAAGAAGCTTTGAAAACAATTTCTAATATTATCTACTCTCGTAAAAAAGATGGACAATTAGATGATAGCAATTTATCTAAAGGAGAAATTTTTCTAATAAAAAGGGCATTCTTGAATGTATGGAAAAGGATTAGACACAGAAGAATTCAGTATCCAACTGGCAAGAATAATACTTTTTCTTAATTTTAAATTTTATAACCTAATACTTCTTCGATGTTTCGGATTACACCAATAAAGAAGAGCTAGCGTACTTAATAATGTTGTTAAAAGAGTAAACCCACCAACTCCATAAATGTCTTGAAGAGTTATGAGCCTTACAATTGAATAAGGACCCATACCAGAGATTACCATTGATAAAGATACCAGAGTTAAAGTTACTCCCCATTTTCTCTCTGCTAAAAGAGCTGCTGAAGAAACTATTCCAACAATTGCAGCAGGCCATCCAAGACTTATTGCAAGAGTTATATTCGCAACTTTTAGTGGAGGTCCATAACTTATTATTAATGCGATTATTGGAAGTGCAATTATATTGCCGATTAAGCCAATCCACGAAAGTGCCCAATATCCAAGTATCCTTTCTCTCATTATTCCCTGCTTTGACTATTAGTTAAATCTACATTATTGAGAGACTTTTTTTAATGCTACTTAATAATCCTATGAAAATAATTTAATTTGCAGGATTAGATAGAAATTTATTATCAGAATTCTCTAAACTATCAAATTGTGGATGAATTGAATTTTTTTTCTCAGAAAATACAAGTCTATTTAAAGCATTAACGTAAGCATTTGCTGCAGCAACTACAACGTCAGTGTCAGCAGAATGACCAGAATATATTTTATTATCCCTTCTTATTCTTATTGTTACTTCGCCTAAAGCATCAATTCCTTCTGTTACCGACTTAACAGAAAATTCAATTAGTTCGTTAGGAACTTTAGCTAATTTATTTAAAGCCTCGCATACAGCATCAACTGGCCCAGTCCCTATTGATACAGCAGTATCCTCACTATTATCTTCTGTGTTTAGAAGCGAAATGGTTGCAGTAGGTTTAGAGGCGTTACCACAACTTACTTGTACAAGACTTAATTGAAATTTAGCTTCTGGTAGCTGAACTTGTTCACTAACAATTGCTTCTAAGTCTCTATCAGTAATTTCTCTTTTCCTGTCAGCTAGATCCTTAAAACGAGCAAAAGCATCATTTAAATCTTCTCGGCTTAAGTCATATCCCATTTCTTCTAATCTTGCTCTTACCGCACTTCTTCCACTCAGTTTTCCTAAAGATATTTTGTTGTCACTCAAACCAACAGTTTTTGCATCGATAATTTCGTAAGTTAGTCTATTTTTTAAAACACCATCCTGATGAATGCCTGATTCATGAGCAAAAGCGTTAGCTCCCACAATTGCTTTATTAGGTTGTACAGTCATTCCGGTTAGGTTAGAAACAAGTCTAGAGGTTTTTGTTATTTCTTCTGTTCTTATAGCCGTAAGAGGAGTTGGGGAATCTGGATTTCTTTTGAAAAAACTATTAAAAAAACTTTTCCTAACATGAAGTGCCATTACTAATTCTTCTAAAGAGGCATTCCCGGCTCTTTCTCCAATTCCATTAATAGTACATTCTAATTGTCTTGCTCCATTTTTTACTGCCTCAAGAAAATTGGCTACTGCTAAACCTAAATCATTATGACCATGAACCGAGATTACTGCCTCATCAATATTTGGAACATTTTTATTTATATCGGCAATTAGGTTGCCAAATTCACTAGGAGTTGTAAACCCAACAGTATCAGGGATATTTATTGTTGTCGCTCCTGCAGTAATTGCTAGTTGAATAACTTCGTATAAAAATTCAGGATCACTCCTTGAGGCATCTTCACAAGAAAACTCGATATCATCTACTAAGGATTTCGCATAATTTACCATTTCTGGAACTATTTGAAGAACATCTTTTCTGGATTTTTTTAGTTTGTGTTCAAGATGAATATCGCTTGTCGCAATAAAAGTATGTATTCTTTTCTTGGGAGCAGGACTTATTGCTTCATAACATGCTTTTATATCTCCTTTAGACGCCCTAGCTAAACCGCAAATTATAGGGCCATTTTCTTTCCCTACTACATTAGCAATTTTATTAACAGCTTTAAAATCTCCTGGACTTGCGAAAGGGAATCCAGCTTCAATAACATCTACTCCTAATCTTGCTAATTGATGAGCAATAGCAAGCTTTTCTTCAAGATTTAAACTTGCACCAGGAGATTGCTCTCCATCTCGAAGAGTTGTGTCAAATATCAAAATTCTTCCAGGATCTTTTGACATCAGAGAGAATAACTTAGACTTATATTAAGCTAATTAAAAAAATTTGACTAGATTTAGTTCAATAAAAATTTGCTGAAAGTTTATAACTTAAATAATATTGGTTAAAATTCTGATAAAAAAAATCAAATACTTAAATTTTTAAAGTATTGTTTTAGGATTAAAGCCTTTTTTATAAAAAAATTTCGATTTTTTATAGAACTACAGGCATAAATATAAAAAGTATGAATGGGCAATACTCAAGGAATAATGTTTTAGGCCGGTTAGCGATAGTTTTACACGCTCATCTACCTTATGTCAGAAAAAACGAAAAAAACTCCTTAGAAGAGGATTGGTTATTTCAGGCGATTCTGGAATGTTATATACCACTACTTCAATCAATAGAATCTTCCAAAAATGAAAATCCTGAAAATACAAAACTTACTATTAGTTTGTCTCCAACATTATTATCACTTCTAAATGATAAACAAATTAAAGAAACTTTCCCAAGCTGGATTAAAACAAGGAATGATTTCCTGAACGAACTGCCACTTCAAGAAAAAAATGCATCTGCATTTTTAAAGAATAACCTTAATGATAAATACTTATACTGGCAAAATTGTTCTGGAAACTTAATTGAGAAGTTTAGGGTTTTAAAAAACTCTGGAAATTTAGATATTCTTACTTGTGCTGCTACTCATGGATATCTGCCAATTTTAAGGGAGAATCCTGAAACTGTAAAAGGACAAATCAATACAGCTATTAGGAGCCATGAAAATATTTTTGAAACAAAGCCTTTAGGTATTTGGTTACCTGAATGCGCATATTATGAGGGTTTAGATGAAATACTATTTAATTCTGGAATTAGATATACAATCTTAGACGGACACGGGATTCTAAACTCCACACCAAGGCCTAGGTATGGTGTATACGCTCCAATATGCTCGAAAAAAGGAGTTGCATTTTTCGGAAGAGATAGTGAGTCAACCTTACCCGTTTGGTCCGCTAAGGATGGGTTCCCGGGCGACAAAGTATATAGGGAATTTCATAAAGATTTGGGGTGGGAATTACCTCTCTCAAAGCTCCAAAATAAGGGTATTTCATCAAGAAGACCTTTGGGTTTAAAGTTTCATAAGATTACAGATGAAAACATTCCTTTAGGGGGAAAAGAGTTTTACCTTGAAAATGAAGCCAAAATTAAGGCGGCAGAACATGCTGATACCTATCTTCTAGCGAGATCCAAACAACTAGAAAAATTGACTTTATCCTCTTCCTTTAAGCCTTTATTGGTAGCTCCATTTGATGCAGAGTTATTTGGTCATTGGTGGTATGAGGGCCCTTTTTTTATTGAAAATATACTAAAGAACTCTAGTAAATATTCAATTAAGCTTACAAATTTAAAAGAATTCTTAGTGCAAAAACCAAATCTTCAGATTTGTGATCCATCGCCATCAAGCTGGGGACAGGGTGGTTACCATAATTACTGGATTAATGATGCAAATGCATGGATCGTTCCAGAAATTACAAAGGCAGGCTCAACATTTGTAGATTTGTGCTTGGAAAATTTTAATAATGATTTATCTCTAAGACTCTTTAAGCAAGCTGCAAGAGAACTACTTCTTTCTGAGTCTTCTGATTGGAGTTTTATTCTAAGAGCTGGAACCACAACAGAACTCGCAAAAGAGAGAATAGAAAGACACTTATTCAGGTTCTGGAAATTGGTTGAAATGATTAAAACCCATAGTGATATTAATTTAAAATTTCTTGAAGATATTGAGGAAGAGGATAAAGTTTTCCAAAATATTAATATTGATGATTGGCGTAAATAAAAATACTAATTTAACTTGAGCATTCCTAGTTTTACTTTTAGAGGTGAATTTATAAACATCTTACTCATCACGTAAATTAGTTTTGGAAGTGGAAGTGTATTAGTAAGAAAACCTACCCATTCATTAGTCGATAATCTAAAGAAATTTGAGAAAAAGCTTCTTAATCTACTTTCGTCAAAACTCATTAATCTTCTTAGACCGTATTGGTAAAGTTTATGTCTTTGTGTTAACTCGTAAGGCCACAGAATTTCCCAACCTTTTGAAGCTAACTCTAGTGAACTTAGATGAGGTTCTTTTAAAAAGATTGCTAATTTTTGTGCAAGGAGTGGAGCCCTTCTTAATAAAGATCCAACCATGTATCCTGATGCAGGATGAACCATACTTGCAGCCCCTCCAAAACCAAGTACAAATTGTTTTTTAAATGGGAGGGGTAAATTCATAGGGAAAAGGCAATTCTCTTCATGAAAAATTTCACTTACCTCAATACCCTTACTATTAAGTCTTTTATAAAGTCTTTTTTTTAGATTTTCTTGGGATAATGCAGGATAACTAGCTAATGAGGTTTCTTCAACAAAAAAAGTGTTGTTGCCAAGATCCATTGCATAAAGAAAGGAAGGAGATGATAACTTTTCTTTATTGTTTAAATGATTTGGACGAAAATCCATTAGAACAAATTGTTCTTTATTAACAGGTGGTGATGTAAATTTACCTACAATTCCATAGGCAGCTTGTTGAGCGATTTCATTTTGAACTGGTCTTTTTACAAAATTACTTTTATGACCACTTGCGTCAATGACTAATCTCGCTTTTATTTTGAGACCTGAAAAACATATTACCTCAGATAGTTTGTTTTTTTCTTTTATTTCTTTTGCTGTCTCATTCAACCATTCAATCCCTTTACATTTTTTTAAAAGTTCATTTTGAAAGGCTTCTTGGTTTATTAAACCATAATCGTAGTTGTGTTTTGTAGGAGTATCCCCTTTTTTATTTTCCCCGTCTCCAAAAAAACTAACTGTTTTACACCATCTGTGAGATAACAAGGACTCTAACCCTAATTCCTCTAACTCAGACGCCCAAATACCATATGTATTCTCCCATTTTTCATTTGGAGATTTTGTTGATATTCCCTTAATATTTAGATCTTGCTTGGCTAATTCTGAAGCTAAACATAATGCCGCAGGACCTGAACCTAAAATTAAAATATCAAGTATTTCCATATTATTTAGGTAACTATAAGGCTTTTAATTTTGTTCAATTGAGCTAGGTTGATCTTTTTCCTCTATTTGTTCACGAGGTACCAATACCACTTCCGATAAATGATCACCGTCATCTAATCTTTGTAATTTTACTCCTGTAGCTGCCCTGGATTGCTGAGAGATTTTATCTGCGTTTGTTCTTACTATTACACCTTTTTCGGTCACAAGTAGTAATTCTTCTCCCTCGCCAAGGACCTTCAAACAAACTAGCTGATCATCTTTAATTCTAAATTTTATTGCTCTCAAACCCATGCCTGCTCTTTTTTGTAATCTAAACTGAGCTACAGGTACTCTCTTTCCTAGTCCAAATGCGCTGGCTATTAATACCCATGGACCATCTGAAGAGTTTTCCTCAACATCATCATCAAGATCTTCTGTGAGATCGTCAATTTTAGCTAATTGATCAACCAAATTAGATGTTAAAACATCCATAGAAACTAGATTGTCTCCTTCTCTCAAGTTCATTGATTTAACCCCTCTTGCTGTTCTACCAAGAGGTCTTAATTCATTAATATCTAGTCTGAAATGAATCGCCATTCCTGTTTTAGATCCAATTAAAACACTATCACCTTCTTTTGATAACCTGACCCAGGTTAGGGCATCTCCATCCTCAAGATTAATTGCTATTAGTCCATTTGAGCGAATTTTTGAGAAAGCAGAAAGTGCAGTTCTTTTTATAAAGCCAGCTTTGGTGAGCATTAATAAATAATGATCGTCAACAAAAGAATCCACAGCAACTAATGAAGTTATTTTTTCTTCTCTTGGAATTGGGAGAAGTTGAACTGATGGAGTTCCTTTTGCTGTTCTGCTACTCATAGGAACCCTATATGCTGGGAGAGCGTAAGCCACTCCTCTATCGCTGAAAAGCAAAAGAGTATCATGATCGTTACAGCTTATAAATAATTTCACATCATCATCTTCTTTGGTTTTTGTGCCGGCTTTACCCCTTGAACCACGACTGGTAGATTCAAAATCATTAATAGGCATTCTTTTTAAATAACCTGCTTCAGTTAATAGAACTACGGATCTGTCATTAGCTATGAGATCAATATCATCTAATCCGCCGCCTAAATCCAGTATTTCTGTTTTCCTAGGAGAAGAGAATCTTTCATCGATTTTATTAATTTCTTCAAGAATAATTTCAAAAATTCTTTCTTTACTATTTAATATTTGCTGATATAGGTTGATTTTTCGGGTTAACTCATTATGTTCCCCTTTGATTTTATCAGCTTCAAGTGCTGTTAATCTTCTTAATTGCATTTGCAGAATTGCATCTGCCTGTATGGCAGATAATTTATGGTCGTTTTGTAATTTTTCTCGAGCTGATATTGAATCTTTCGCTGATCTTATTAAATTTATAATTTCATCCATAGCATCTAAGGCTAATAGAAGACCCTTCACAATATGATCTCTTTCTTCTGCCTTTTTTAATAAAAATGCTGTTCTTCTCCTTATTGTCTCAACCCTAAAATCTAGAAAAACGTCTAACATTTTCCTGAGTGAAAGTGTTGTGGGCTCTCCTTTTACTAAAGCAAGGATATTAGCACTAAAGTTATTTTGTAGAGGTGTTAACTTAAATAAATTATTTAAAACTACTTGTGGGTAGGCATCTCTCTTTAGTTCAATAACAACCCTCATCCCATCTCTATCACTTTCATCTCTAATATCAGAAATACCTTCTAATTTTTTTTCATTAACCAAGTCAGCAATTCTTTCAATCAATGCCGCTTTATTGGTTTGAAATGGAAGCTCTGTAATTATTACTGCATCTTTCTCTGCTCTACCAATTGATTTAATTTGCTCAATATTTGCTACCCCTCTCATGGTTATTGACCCCCTTCCTGTTTTGAAAGTTTCTCTAATACCTTCTCTGCCTAAGATTTGACCACCTGTTGGAAAATCAGGACCCTTAATTATTTCAAAAAGTTCTCTATCTTCAATTGAAGGGTTTTTGATTATTGATTTAAGACCATTAATTAATTCCCCCAAGTTATGAGGTGGAATATTGGTTGCCATTCCTACTGCTATTCCAGATGAACCATTTAGAAGTAGTTGAGGGATCCTAGCAGGTAAAACTGTAGGCTCTTGCTGGGAACCGTCAAAATTATCCGCGAAATCTACTGTTTCAGATTCAATATCCTCTAATAAACTTTCATCCGTAAGGGACTGTAAACGAGATTCTGTATACCTCATTGCTGCTGGAGGGTCGTTATCAACAGAACCAAAGTTTCCATGACCATCTATAAGTGGCATCCTCATAGAGAAATCCTGGGCCATCCTAACCAAAGCATCATAAACAGCAGTATCGCCATGAGGGTGGTATTTACCAAGTACTTCTCCTACAACTCTTGCACATTTTCTGTATGGTCTGCTGCTAGTTAAACCAAGTTCATACATTGCATAAAGAATTCTTCTGTGAACTGGTTTTAATCCATCTCTTGCATCTGGAAGAGCACGTCCAACTATAACGCTCATTGCATACTCAAGGTATGAACGAGACATCTCATTTCTTAGGTCAGTCTGAATAATTCGGTCGTTATTTTCGCTTAATCCTGAGTTATTGGAATCTAAAATATCAGACATACAAAAATCCTTTCTTTAATAATAATCGCTGATTGTCATAATGAATAAAAAAAAAGATTTATTTAATTCCCAAATACTAACATTTACGCACAAATCAAAATAAAACCTGTTGTTTTTGAATAAATCTTGGCTTATTACCCCTTTAGTTGTTAATTTAATCAGAATAAAAGGAAATTATCGTGAATATTGAACTTGGTTTAAATAAAAAAGTCAGACGGGCTTATGGCATCGATGAAATAGCTTTAGTTCCTGGTAAAAGAACAGTTGATTACGATTTGACTGATCCTTCTTGGTCAATAGGTGATTTCAAAAGAGAAGTTCCTATTGTCGCTAGTGCCATGGATAGTGTTGTCGATGTCAATACGGCTGTAGAACTTACAAAATTAGGTTCCCTAGGGGTTATTAATATGGAGGGTATACAAACAAGATATCAAAACCCTGATGAAATATTGAACAAAATAGCATCAGTCGGGAAGAATGATTTCGTTCCATTAATGCAGAAAATATACAGTGAACCGGTCAAGGAGGGATTGATTTTACAAAGAATAAATGAGGTCAAAGAGAGAGGAGGTATAGCAGCTTTCAGTGGGACTCCTCAAGCTGCCATTAAGTTTAAAGAAACACTTAATAATTCCAAAATTGATTTATTTTTTCTTCAAGGAACAGTTGTTTCCACTGAACATCTTGGCATGGAAGGTAAGGAAACCTTAAATATTAAAAATCTCTGTCAATCTATGAACGTCCCAGTTGTTGCAGGTAATTGTGTTACTTACGATGTTGCCAAACTTCTTATGGATGCTGGAGTTGCAGGATTGATGGTTGGGATAGGACCTGGAGCTGCATGTACATCAAGAGGAGTATTGGGAATTGGAATCCCTCAAGCAACTGCAATTGCTGATTGTAGTGCGGCAAGAAATGATTACTTTAAAGAAAGAGGTCGTTATATTCCTATTATTGGTGATGGAGGAATTGTTACTGGCGGAGATATCTGCAAATGTTTAGCATGTGGAGCAGATGCTGTAATGATTGGATCCCCAATAGCTAAATCCTCAAACGCTCCCGGTAAAGGATTTCACTGGGGTATGGCTACTCCAAGTCCATTATTGCCAAGGGGCACAAGAATTGAAGTTGGTTCTACAGGATCCTTAGAAAGAATAATTAAAGGTCCTGCCTTGCTTGATGATGGGACACATAACTTATTAGGAGCCATTAGAACCTCAATGAGTACTCTTGGGGCAAAAAATATTAAAGAAATGCAAGAAGTTGAAATAGTTATCGCACCATCGCTTCTTACAGAAGGTAAGGTTTATCAAAAAGCTCAGCAGCTTGGGATGGGTAAGTAGTTCACTTAGAGCAAAATTATAAATCATTAGTGAATTAAGTATTAATTTGAAAAATTTTCTAATTAGGAGTTATTATGAAATGATGGGGGAAACCCCATACTCCTCACACACTAAATCGCCCGATTAATCGGGCTTTTTTAGATATTTTGTTACTTATATTATTTAATCTGTAATGAAATCATCACTTAAAAGAATTGCCTGCTAAATTTTCAAAAAGGAATACTTAAATTATGTCATCAGCTCCCGCCGTAACTGATTCTTCATTTGACAAAGATGTACTGCAAAGTGATCTACCAGTATTGGTTGATTTTTGGGCACCATGGTGCGGTCCATGTAGGATGGTCGCTCCTGTTGTAGAAGAAATCTCAAAAGACTTTGAAGGCAAAATTAAAGTTTTCAAATTAAACACAGATGAGAATCCAAATGTAGCCAGTCAATACGGGATTAGAAGTATTCCTACATTAATGATCTTTAAAGGAGGTCAAAAGGTTGATACCGTTGTTGGTGCTGTACCAAAAGCTACTCTCTCAAGCACTTTAACTAAGCATTTATAAATTTAAAAGCTTTGCATAAAATTGGACTAATAGACTATGGAATGGGTAATATTCATTCCGTAACAAAATCTCTAGAAAGTCTTGGAGAAGAAATTATATTGATTAAAAACTTTAATGATTCCAAGTTTTGTAAGGCGATAATACTTCCAGGTGTTGGAGCATTTGATCCAGCGATGGATAATCTCATAAATACAGATTTGATAACTGATTTGAAAAATTGGATTAAAAGTGGGAAATCCTTTTTTGGAATATGTTTAGGTCTCCAACTCCTTTTTGAATCTAGTGATGAAGGAAAAATTCAAGGGCTGGGAATTTTGAAAGGAAAAATACAAAAAATTCCTAATATTGTTAACCAAAGAATCCCACACATGGGTTGGTGCCAACTTTTACCTACCAAAAAAAATACTTTATTTGGGATTGAAGAATTAGATAATTGGGTCTATTTTGTACATTCTTATCATGCAATCCCAGATGACTTAAATATTATTGCAGCTCAGGTAGATTATGGCTCTGAAAAATTAACTGCAATGATTGAGAATGATAATTTATTGGCCTGTCAATTTCATCCGGAAAAATCTGGAAAAACCGGTGAAAAACTTTTGAGAAGATGGCTGAGTAATATTCCATAACAGATGCTTAGGGATGAAGACTAACTTAAGATTAATAGGTGGTAAAAAACTACAAACTCCAAATAATTCTTACACCAGACCCACAACTTTGAGAGTGAGAGAGGCCATATTTAATATATTGAACAAAAGAGTTGAAAATAGTAACTGGCTAGATTTATTTAGTGGAACAGGGGCAATATCTTGTGAAGCCTATAATCACGGGGCAAGCAAAATAATTGCAATTGAAAAAAGCAAAATCAACTCAAAAATTTGCTTAGAAAATTTACTCTCCTTGGAGAATATAGAGAATAGGAGAAATGATATCGAAGTTATTTGTAAAGACGTTTTGAAATGGACAAAACCTAATTATGAGAGAAACTTATCATCTAAAAATATCGATTTAAACAAACTAAAATTTGATTTTGTTTATCTAGATCCTCCATATGATCTGGATTTCCATGAAATAGTTTTAAATCAATTATTTAATTGTAATCTTTTAAAAAAAGATTCAACAGTTATTTGTGAACATTCTCCAAAACTTTTTATTAAAAAAAGTACTTTGTGGGAAACTATAGATGTAAGAAATTATGGGCAATCAAGATTAACATTTTTAATCAATGTCCAGCATCCCTGAACCTCTTCTGTATTGATTCCATGCACTTACGAATAGTCCAAGAAGAGTTATTGGAACCAATCCTAAAACAATTCCACATAGAAGAGGCTCGATCATTTTTTTGCCTTTTTTGAATTTCTTACTCACAATTGTTACATAGAGAATATTTTTTGTGTCAACATCTTCATCAACTGCAGCAGAAAGAGACTTTAAGAGAGAAATCTTAAAAATTGTTTTTGTTGTATTTGGAGTTTTATTGATTTGTTTTTCAATATTTTGGTTAAATCATCATGAAAATAACAAATATATTATTGAAACTCTTGAGCTTAATGGCTCTGCTGAGGAAGGAGATGCTCTTTTTAAGATAAATTGCGTTGGATGTCATGGAATTACAGCAAGAGGATTAGTGGGCCCAGACTTGCACTCAATAACTCAACGCTTGAATGATAAAGAGATAATAAAACAAGTTACTGGAGGCCTAACTCCTCCGATGCCAAGTTTTGAAATTGATCCTGAAAATATGTCCAATTTATTGAAATATCTTCATAGTCTTGAATGATTTTGGGAAAAAATTTTTCTAATCTAAAGATAATTTTAGTTGAACCAAATGGTCCTTTAAATGTAGGAAGTGTTGCTAGATTATGCAGTAATTTTGACGTTGATGAATTAAGAATTGTTTCTCCTAAATGCGACATATTTTCTTTAGAAGCAAAAAAAATGGCTCTTAAAGGCCAAAAATTTCTTAAAAATTGTAAGGTTTATGATGATCTTCAAAAAGCAATTTTTGATTGTGATTTGGTTCTAGCATCTTGTGGAAGGATTGATTTTAATAAAGATCTATTTTTTGTATCTTCGGAAGATATATTTGATTGGACTTTATCTTTTGAGAAGATAAATAATTTAGCAATTATATTTGGAAGAGAAAATAGAGGTTTAACTAACAGTGAATTACTTCAGGCAAATAAAACTTTTAATATTCCAACTTCTGAGAATAATCCTTCATTAAATCTTTCACATGCTGTTTCAATAGTTTTGTATGAATTAAATAAGTCTTCAAAAAAGAATTTAAATAATGAATTAAAAGTTTTTAACTTGGCATCATCGAAAGAAGTACATGATACATTTGTGGAGTTAGAAGAAATGCTTTTGCGAGTTGGATATCTCTTAAAACACACCTCAAAGGCAAAAATCAGTAAATTTAAAAATTTTATTTTGAGGGCAAATACATCAATGAAAGAAATAAATGTTTTAAGAGGAATTGTCCATCAAATAAACTGGTTTTTGAACAATTCAAAAAAAAATAGGTAAGTATAAATTTGATTAGCTATTTTTGGCAACTTGTTTTAATTTGATAGGGATATTTACTAAAAACATTTTCTGAAGTAGCATCTATTGATTATTTGAATATTTAAGAAAACTAAAACTGTGCCTACAACAAAGAAAAGAAGAGTTTTTCCTTTTACAGCTGTAATTGGACAAGAAGAAATGAAATTGGCTCTCTTGTTAAATGTTATTGATCCAAGAATTGGAGGAGTGATGATAATGGGTGATAGAGGGACTGGAAAGTCTACTACCATTAGAGCCTTAGCTGATTTGTTGCCTGCAATCGATGTTGTTAAAGACGATCCATATAATAGTTCACTAGTTGATCCTGACTTACAAAGTAAAGAAGTTCTGGAAAAGATTACTCAAGGAGAAAATCTAGAGAGTATTCAAAAACAAGTACCTATGGTTGACTTGCCTTTAGGGGCTACTGAAGACAGGCTTTGTGGCACCATTGATATAGAGAAGGCTTTGAGCGAAGGTGTTAAGGCATTCGAACCGGGTCTATTAGCAAAAGCTAATAGGGGTTTACTATACGTTGATGAAGTGAATTTACTTGATGATCACTTAGTTGATGTACTTTTAGATTCGGCAGCTTCCGGATGGAATACTGTTGAAAGGGAGGGAGTATCTGTTCGACATCCTGCGCGGTTTGTCCTTATTGGTTCAGGAAATCCAGAAGAAGGTGAATTAAGGCCTCAACTATTGGACAGGTTTGGAATGAGTGTTGAAGTTAAGACAGTTAGAGATGCTGAATTAAGAGTTCAAGTAGTTGATCAAAGAACTTCTTTTGATGATAATCCTGATGAGTTTTCATTGAGTGTTGAGAAACAACAGGTTGAACTTCAACAAAAAGTTATTAATGCACAAGAAATATTAAATTCAGTTCAAATGGACGATGACTTAAGATTGAATATTTCTGCAATCTGCGGAGAACTAGATGTGGATGGTTTACGGGGGGATATTGTTACAAATAGGTCTGCTAGGGCAATTGCAGCATTTGAGGGCAGAACTGAAGTGCAAGAAGATGACATAGCAAGGGTTATTTCTTGTTCTTTAAGACATAGACTTAGAAAAGATCCATTAGAACAAGTTGATTCAGGTGAAAGAGTTGTTCAAGCTTTTTGTAAAGTATTTGATTTAGATGAAAAAGAAAATCTTTCAAAATTTCAATTGTCTGCTGAAGCTTAATAAAAGTGAGAATAATTGGGATTGACCCTGGATTAGCTAGAGTTGGTTATGGAATAATTGAGATAGAAAATGAAAGAAAGATATTATTGGACTGCGGCGTTATTGAGACAGGTAAAGATAAGAAAGAAGAAGATAGACTTTATGAGATATTCCAAGATCTTAATGAATTAATAAATCATTGGAACCCAACTGCAGCTGCAGTAGAAAAATTTTTCTTTTACAGGTCAAGCACTACCATTAGTGTGGTGCAGGCCAGAGGCGTGATTATGATGGTATTGGCATCTAAAAAAATTCATGTTAGTGAGTATTCACCTGCTCAGATAAAATTAACAATTGCAGGGTCTGGAAAGGCATCTAAGAAAGATATTCTTGACGCTGTTATGTATGACTTAGATCTTAACAAACCTCCAAAACCTGATGATTCAGCAGATGCATTGGCCATAGCACTCACAAAACTAAATGAGGAAGGCTTTAACTGAAAATTTAATATGACGATCTTTGAAAATAAGAAATTGGAGAGGGAAATGTTTAGAAAACTAAGAGATAGGATTTCTCTTAATCAAAGAGAAAACGTAGAAAAGAATGTAAGATTATATGTTGATGAATTTGTTAAGGGATATAAAAATATTGGTTATATAGCCATATATTGGCCTCTAAAAAATGAAGTTGATATAAGAAGTCTCAAGAAAGAATTTACTTTAGCTTTGCCTAGATGTAAAGAAAAAAAAGAGTTGTTATTTTATCCATGGGACGAAAAAACTCTTACCAAAGATTCTGAGGGGATACTAAGTCCAAATAACTCTTCCCCATTAAGTCATTCGCAGATAAACATGATATTTGTACCATGTCTTTCCGTTGATAAAAAATTAACAAGATTGGGTTATGGAGGAGGTTATTTTGATAAATTAAGGAGAGATAGTGATTGGAGAAATGTTCCATGCATTGGAGTATTAACTTCTAATTGTGTTAGTACAATTCCTTTAACCAGAGCTGAGTGGGATATTCCTTTATCGGGCTTCATCACAGAAAAAGAAATATTTGTATAATAAGAACCTCATAAAGTTATTAATTTGTATTATTAAATGGAAAATAAGGAAAAGTACAATAATTTATCAAAATTAGTAGAAAAGTTGCAGAAATCAGAAGATCCAAAAAGAAAATATGAATACATTTTGTGGTTAGGCAAAAAATTAAAAGAACCAGGTAGTGAAATCCTTGTTGAAGAGAATAAAGTTAAAGGATGCGTTTCAGAAGTTTTTGTTAAGGCAACTATTAAAGCCGGTAAATTATTTTGGGAAGGATATTCTGATGCTCTCATAACAAAGGGTTTGTTGGCATTTTTAATTACTGGGTTAAATGAATTAACACCAAATGATGTTGTAAAAATAGATAAGAAATTTATAGAAGATACTGGTTTAAAAGCAAGCTTAACGCCTTCAAGATCAAATGGTTTTTTAAACATTTTATTGAAAATGCAGTCTCAAGCAAATGAATATTTGTAGGTCTAATAATATAAAATTAAACTCAAAGTTAAAGAAATAAAAAATGAGAAAATGCAAAATTGGGATTGTAGGTTTTGGAACTGTAGGTTCAGGAATTTATAAAATATTAAGCTCTGAAGTTGATTCGCATCCAATTCTAAAAGAAATAGAAATTGCAAAAATAGCAGTTAAAGATCTTAATAAAAAAAGAGATATTGAGCTAGATAATAATTTATTAACAGATGATCCATTTAAATTAATTAATGACCCCACCATAGATGTAATTGTTGAAGTAATGGGTGGGGTTGATTTAGCGAAAGATATTATTCTGCAATCATTAAAATTAGGGAAATCTGTTGTTACAGCAAATAAAGCAGTTATTGCAAGATACGGAGAAGAGATATATAGAACCGCATCTAAAGAAGGAGTTTATATATTGTCAGAGGCGGCAGTTTGCGGGGGGATTCCTATAATTGAACCCTTAAAAAGATCATTAAAAAGTAATAGTATAAAAAAAATGGTTGGGATAATAAATGGGACAACAAATTTTATTCTTTCAAAAATGACAAATGAAAAAGCTGATTATAAGGAAACTTTAAAATTGGCTCAAAGCCTTGGGTATGCTGAATTTGATCCAACTGCAGATGTTGAGGGCCATGATGCGGCTGATAAAATTTCAATTCTTAGTGAACTTGCATTTGGAGGGAAAATCAAAAGAGAGGAGATACATTCTGAGGGCATAAGTAAAATAAATCTTAAGGATATCGAATATGCCAATAAATTAGGATTTGAAATAAAACTATTAGCGCTCTCCGAAAGGGGACTAATTAATAATAATGATTCACTTGCTTTAAATATTTGGGTAGGACCCTCTTTGATTCCAAAATCTCATCCATTGGCAACAGTTAAGGGAGTTAACAATGCCTTATTGATAGAGGCTGATCCTCTTGGAGAGATAATGTTGTATGGTCCAGGTGCAGGGAGTGGTCCAACGGCTGCATCAGTAGTATCAGATATATTAAACCTTCATGCCGCTTCAGTAAAAAATAATAATTCAATCGATCCATTATTATCTTTTGATTTCTGGAGAAACTGTCATATCATAGGAAGCTCACAAATAAATAAAAAAAATTACCTTAGAATTATTTGTCTTGATAGTCCAGGTGTTATAGGAAAAATTGGAGATATTTTTGGAAAGAATAATGTATCAATCGAATCTATCGTTCAACTAGATGCAAGTGAGGACAAAGCTGAAATTGTCGTTATTACTCATGAAGTGAATAATGGAGATTTTGAGAAATCAAAATATGAAATAAATTCGCTAAATGAAGTCAAAATTATTGCAAGTCAATTAAGTTGTATTTAAAAAAAAAGTTTGCAAATTTCTTTATAGCCTGTTAAACCGAAGAAAGTAAATGTTTGGTTTAAGCACTTTCATGATCCATCCCAAACTATTTGAAAACAAACATGAAAATAGTAATTTAATTTGTTCTGAAAACCTTTACAAAGGGGCTTGTGTAAAAATTAAAAATAGTAAAAAGACTTTTCAAGTAATTGGAATAAATATAGGTAAAGAAATTTGTTGGGTGAGAGAGTGGCCTTTCGCCTGTAATTCTAAAAAAACATTTCCTTTAGAAATTGGTCATATTACTATGCAAATTCTTTGTTCAAATAATTCTTCAGAATAATTAACTATTTAAGAAACATGAAAAAAAAAGTTTTTTTATCAATATTCATTATTTTAATTTCTTTTTTTCAGAATTCTTGCGGCTCAAAAAGAATATCTAAAAAAATCATAGTAGCAAGTTCTGGAAAAATTGAATCTTTAGATCCAGCGAGAGCTAATACTCTTAAAGCAATTCAATTAATCAGTTCTCTGGGAGACACTTTATATGAATTAAATTCCAAAGGGGAATTAATCCCTGAATTGGCATCAGGGATGCCAATTATTTCAAAGGATAGACTTCAAATAACTATCAATTTAAGAAAGAATGTTTTTTTTCATGATGGAACTTCATTAAATTCAAATGCAATAAAGTTTACTTTTGATAGATTTAAAAGAATTGGAACTATGAATTACATTTTAGGAAATAAGATTAAATCAATAGAAACCCCAAGTGAATATTCAGTCATTATAAATTTAAATAAACCATCAAGTTCTTTAAATGGTTTACTTACATCAGTAAATTTAACTCCAATATCTCCAACATTTTATAAAAAATATTCTGAAAAGTTTTTAAATGAAAAATTCGTTGGTACTGGCAAGTATGTCCTGAAAAGCTTTTCTAATGAAGTTCAATTAATTGAACCAAATTTGAACTATTGGGGTGAAAAGGTTCTAAATAAGGGTATTAGTTTTGTGGGATATTCAAATTCATCTTCTCTTTTTGGGGCTTTAAAAAGTAAACAAATTGATGTACTCTTATCAAATTCAATTGATGATAGTCAGAGAAAAAGTCTAAGTAATTTAAGCCAAAATAAACAGTTTAAAGAAGGTAATAGCCCTTTCACTGAATTAAGTTTTATAAGTCTTAAAACTAGTTCTTATCCCTTAAGTAATCTTAATTTAAGACTGGCTTTGGCAAAAAGTCTTAATAGAAAATTAATTAGTGATAAAGTAAGTTATGGATTAAGGAAGCCTGCTAGATCAATTATTCCTCCGATATTAAAAAAAGATAATCAAGATTTGTGGCCTAAATATGACTATTCAGAAGCGAGAAGGTTATTGCAAAAGGAAAATTATTGTAATGGAAATATTCTGAAAATACCTCTTACTTATAGATCGAATGTACCAGCTGACAAGCTTATTGCCCTGACATGGCAGGAAGAAGTTAAAAAATCTTTGAAAGATTGTCTTGATATTGAACTCAATGGGGTTGAATCTACAACAATTTATAAGAATCTAAGTTTAGGATTTTATACAGCAGTTATTCTCGATTGGACTGGAGCTTATTCAGATCCAGAAGCCTATCTCACTCCTCTTTTAAGTTGTAATGAAATAGTTGATGGCATATGTAAAAAAGGAGAATCAGTTTTCAGCGGTAGTTTTTGGGGATCTAATAAAGTGGAAGGTTTATTCCTTGAGAGTGAAAAAATAAGTGGAATTAAAAGATTAGAAAAACTTGATGAAATTGAAAAAATAGCAGCAAATGCAATTCCTTATATTCCTATTTGGATATCCTCTCAAAAAGCATGGTCTCAAAATAAAATATCAAAACCTATTTTTAATGGTGCAGGAATAATTTCATTGAGTGATCTTAAGTTAATTGATGAGTAGAAATTTAAATAAACTATTAAATTACTCCTTATTAAAAATTTCATTAATACCAATAATGATATGGATAATTTCTTCACTAGTATTTATTTTATTGAGAGTTGCTCCCGGCGATCCTGTCGATGCCATACTTGGATCTGGAGCCGATGAGGTTTCAAGAGAATTTCTAAGAAATAAATTGGGGCTAAATGAACCTTTTATAAATCAATATTTTTCATATATCAAAAATATATCGCACTTAGATTTTGGCCAATCTCTTAGTACTGAAGAGCCAGTCCTAAATATTATTTTTAAGTCCTTGCCTGCAAGTCTTGAGCTTGGATTCTTTTCAATATTAAGTGCCACACTAATAGGATTCCCATTGGGATTAATTGGCTTGAGAAATAGAGGTAAAAAGAGTGATTATATTGCAAGAATATTAGGGATTGCCACATATGCTATTCCTCCTTTTTGGGGTGCGATGTTAGCGCAATTATTATTTTCTGTATTTTTTAATATTTCCCCAATTGGAGGTAGATTTCCAATATTTCAGCAACAACCTCAAATTACAGGTTTTCTAGTTTTAGATAGTATTCTTTCAAATAATATTATTTCTTTGAATGATAGCCTTTTTCATCTCGCACTTCCTTCCATTACACTGGGCTTTCTTTTGAGTGGTATATTCAGTCGTTCTTTTAGAGTAAATTTGGATAAGTCATTAAAAAGTGATTATGTAAATGCTGCTTTATGTAGAGGGATATCGAGGAAAAAAATTTTTGTAAACCATGCATTGCCTAATGCTCTATTGCCAATTTTCACCATCTCTGGCTTAACTATGGCGTCATTAGCAGGAGGTACTCTATTGTTCGAAGTAACTTTTTCATGGCCAGGTATTGCTTTAAGATTATATGAAGCAATTTCTCAGAGAGACTATACCTTAGTTCAAGGAATTGTAATTTTTACTTCTATGCTCATAGTTTCTTTGAATCTCTTCGTGGATATTTTAATCGCTTATTTAGACCCAAGAATAGAGTACTAATTTTTTGAAAGCTCTTTTAAAGTTTTAATATCTAAAAGATGGTAATTAAGTCCCAAATCTCTTTGGTTTTTAACTACTTTAGGGATCTTATTTTCTTTAATATTTTTTAAAAATTCAATTATAAATTTCATAGATAAATCTTGTACTAATATTGGCTCTGAACCAATAAAAGATTTACTTATTTTGAACACGTCATTATTTCCTTCATGGCTTTTATTTATTCTGATTGGAGAAAAATGACTTGCTCCTTCAATAATTAGAAATCTATTTGATGGATTATTTAAAGCAGAAAAAACTTTAAATTGCTCATTCATTAAAGGTGTAATAAGGTCATACGTTCCACCTATTAGAAGAGTTGGTGTCTTAATGCCTGTACTATTTTCTTTTGGCCATACTAAACTGCCAAATGAATTGAAACCTATAATAGCACTGGCCTTATGAGTGTTATTTTTATTATGGAATGGTATTTCGCTCAACTGACATTGAAGTAATTTAGATAAATTTGTTACCGCAAAGTCTTTTAATGCCGAATCGCATTTATCCTCTAGTTGATCAGCAGGTTTATTACCTTCATATAAAAGTGCTATTAAAGCACCTAGTGAATGCCCCATTAAAATATAAGAATCATTAGGTAAACCAAATTCTCCATTTTTATGAGCTTTTAATACAGCATCTAAATCTTTAATTCTATATAAGAAAAAGTCTGCACTTCCTGGTATTGTCTCCTTCCCGTCGAGTACTTCTAAGAATGATTCTAAATTACTCCCTCTATGATCTATGAATAATATTGGCCAACCTCTTTTAGCCAATTCGTTGCCTATCCATTTGAAATTACTAATTTCGCCTCCAAGTCCTGGCATAAAAATTATCAGTTCTTTATCATCATTTGTTTTATTTCTTTTCCATATTTCAATTTCAAAAGGTTTCACTCGGTGAGGAGCATAAATTTTTTTATCAATTTTTAATAGATCTTGAGTTGATTTTTTTTCCTTATTTTTAAAGACATTATGGTTCGTTCTTTCAAGTCTGTTTAATTTGGATAAAAGTTCTTGTTGCATTGATAATTCATTTTTCCAAGATGAAATTATTAAAATTAAATTATCAATATCTAGTGAAATTTCCTCTGATGGTAATGCCTTGATGATTTCTAAAGTTGAAACTTCTTTTTTTTGATCTAATAAATTTTCTATAGTGTTATAAATTTCTGTTCCATTATTGTCATTTGGAACTTTAATGCTTCTGCTTAATTCTGTAAGAATTTTACGCCCTATCCAACTTCTTAATATTTCTCTATTTAATCCCTCTTCCTTGAAAACTGGAAATTCTAAAAATTTTGATAATTCAAAAACTCTTATTAATCTATTTTTTTTTAACCAATCTACTAATTCTGTTGAATCATCTTTGTATTTTTCTAATTTTGATAATTGTTCTATAGTAAGAGGGATTTCCATCTCTTCAAATTTAATATTTATTTTTTCAGCAGCCTTTAAACCATTATTTAAAAATAAACCACAAAAACTAAAAAAAATTATAAAAATGTATTTCACTTGTGATTAGTCCAAATAGTTTACAAATTAGCCAAAATTGGTGGATTAAATTTCCATATCATTTGAGGTTAATAACCAAGATAAGATTTTACGCTTCATTTGGTGCAGGAGGTGTTATTTATTTAACATCACTTATTTTTAATAACATAGGATTATCGGCAACAGATATTGGCTTGGGTTTTACCATTTCAGCAATAATTGGAACCATAACAAGAATCTTTACAGGTAATTATCTTAATAAAACAGGGAAAATACAATTTCCAATAGTTACTTCTTCAATACTAAGTATTGCCGCTAGCTTATGCCTCATTTTTTCAAGAGATACCTTTTTGTACATAATTGGACAATCATTTGTTGGCGCGGCTGCAGGAATATATTGGCCTGCTGCGGAGTTTGGTGTCCCCTATTTTTGCCATCCTATTGAAACACGCAAAGCTTATGCTCTAGTTAGAAGTTCGGAGGCTTTAGGAATATTTCTAGGTGTTTTATTAGGGGGCTTTATGACTAATTTTTTGTATTCTAAATCAATATTTATTAATGATATATTTTGCATGTTAGTTATCACATATTATATATCTAGAAATAGTTCTTCTATTAAAAGAAATTTAGAAAATTTCCAAAAAAAATTAGTAGATCCAACCAATCAGGGGCAATTGAAATGGAATAAAAATTCAACGATAATAATTTTTTCTATTTTATTGATTACTACCTCTTTAGCTTTGATTCAAGTAACTTTGCCTCTGGACCTTGTTAAAGGTGGAGTATATCGCGATGCATTAAGCAAAGAAATTATTAGTTTTATAATTTCTATTCAGTTAATTTTATTATTGTTTTTACAATGGCCTGTCGGTTCTTGGATATCTAAGAAAGGAAGATTATTTGGCTTAAAATTTAGTTTAATAAATTTCTCTTTCGCTTCATTTTTATTATTTATTTCTAGCTATTTAAATATGCCAGCTTTTTATTTAATTTCTTTTTCATTGATTTTAGTAAGTTTAGGGACTGCTTCATTTCTTCCAACATCAACTGATGTCGTTTTCAGAATAGCTCCTTCAAATAAAAAAGGGTTTGCACTTGCTCTTCTATCACAATGTTTCGCTATGGGTTATTTTTTTGGCCCATTTATTTCAGGGCGCATATTAGATCTATTTGGTTATGCTTCAATAATCTGGCTTTCAATTTCATGTTGTTGCTTTATTGTATTTGCAGTTCTATTTAAGAGATTATTTTAATTAATCTTTTCTAATTCAATAATTCTTCTTTCTCTTAGAAATAAGAAAAAAGGTGCAGAGAATGCGAAGGCTATAAGAAAAGTTCCAATGTATACAACCCACATATTCTTCATGTTTAGTTTTTTTGATTCATTAACTATCCATATAAAAATAGCGCTTGCACCTACTAATAAGTCTCTAGAAATTGACTGAGCTGCAGGGTTTGCATTCGCTAAAGAAATGAAGTTATTTATATCAAAGCTATTCCCATATTCCCTGGCAAATTCGAAATTTGCCAACATTGGCAGGATAGCACCTAAAATTGATAGAAAAAGGTAAAGATAAGATAGTATCTGTTTATTATCTTTTAAAATAAGAAATGAATTCACTTTTCAAAAATATTTCTTTTAATAATAGTATTTAAAAGCTTATGGTTGTTGAAAAGAATAATAAAGTTGAAGACTATAAATTTAAAAAAAGAAATTTAAATTTTGCTGTAGTTGGTCATGTTGAGTGGATAAATTTTTTAAGGGTCGATCAATTACCAAAAAGAGGAGTCATTTCTCATTCTGAAAAGTCCCTTGAGTACCCAGCTGGTGGTGGCTCTATTATTGCGAAAATACTTTCTGATTTAACTTTAAACCAAATTCATTTTTTTACGTCATTAGGTAATGATGATTATGGAGATAAGTGTTTCAAGATTCTTTCAAATATGGGAATTAAGTTGCATGTAGCTTGGCGGGATAAACCAACTAGAAGAGGATTTAGTTTAATTGACTCTCAAGGTGAAAGAGCAATAACAGTTATTGGAGAAAGGTTAGCTCCAACTCATAAAGACAAGTTAGAATGGAACATTTTAAAAAAAATGGATGGAATTTTTATTACTGCATCTGACTCAGAGATTTTTAAAATGGCTAGATCAGCTCCAATACTGTGTACAACACCAAGGGTAGGATTAAATACAATTAATGAATCAAATGTCCTTTTAGATGGATTAATTGGCAGTAATCTTGATCCAGGGGAAGTTTTTTCTTTTTCTGAATTATCCAGAAAACCTAAATATACTATTAAAACGGAGGGAGAGAATGGAGGCATACTATTCCCTGGAGGAAGATATAAGGCTCTTAAAAACAAAAAATTAAAGGTTGATTCTTATGGATGTGGCGATTCTTTTGCGGCTGGTATTATTTATGGAATGGCATCAAAATGGGATATAGATAAAAGTTTACATCTTGCTAAAGTAATGGGAAGAGACGCAAGTGAATTTTTCGGCCCATATGCAAATAGCCACTAAAAATAATTGATTTAAGATTTATATGAGTAATTTAGAAAACAAAAATAAAAATCTACTTGTAGAAAACATTATTATTTTCTTTTTATTTACTGTTTTTTTAGTTTTTAAATCTTTAAAAACTTTATCTAAAATTTTTACTTACGGAATCATAAAAAAAGAAATATTAACTAATAAAAGTGACTTAGGCGTAGATATTAAAATAAAAATTAAGTAATGAAAATATTTTTAGTTTTTCTAATTTTAGGAGTTATTTTTTTTTGCTACAAAAAAATTAATTCTAAAAAACCAAAGAATCTAAAATTAGCTAAATTTAAAAATAAACTGCAGAGCACGCAAACAAATATTGACAGAATTTTTTTAAGAGAGGAAGAAAAAACCTTTTCAAATCCTAATATAAATATTTATATTGGAATTCATGATAAAGAAGAAAATATAAATAGAAAATCCAATATACACAGAGCAAGGCTTTCAAAATTTAAGAAATCCAAATTAAATGGTGAAATGATATTTCAAGATGATGATCAAAGGATTTATAAATTTAATAATGGTAAAAAAGTTTATTTATAATAACTTTACTTATGGTTTTTGTTCTAACTACACTCAAGACTTTCTCTTGTTGAAACGCCTGTAGTTGGATTGATCCCATCAGCAATTTCACAAAGATTTCTTTGATCTTCGCTGTCAAGAATAGCGTAAGAAAAATCTGCTCCTTCTATTTGAGCTCCTGCAAAACTGCTACCTGATGCGATCATATTTATTAAAACAGCATTTCTAAGATCTGTTTTTTGGAAATTAACTCGATCAGAAAGAGTATCGGTCAGGTCGATTCCATTTAAATTAGAACCTTTTAAATCAGATAGGGTTAAGGTTGTCCCATGTAAATCAACGTCACTAAAATCAGCATCTCTGGCAACTGCTCCAGCTATAGATGACAAATGAAGATCCTCTCCATGGAAATCAAATCCAGTAATATTAGATCTTACATAACTTGGAACTTCATCTCCTTCGCCCTTAACAGCTACATTTGCCCCAGCAAAAACTGGAGAGGATAAAACTAAGAAAGAAAAAGTTATGCATAAAAAATATTTTAAAAATCTGAAAAATTTCATACTAGATAATTCGAATATTATTATTTTATAACAATTAGATAATTTTTAAAATTGATGACTAAATTTGGAACTCCTTTTTAAAGTTATTTAACACTATAAATTTTGAATCTAGGCTCTAAATTAGTTATACAATCTAGAAGTTTTTTGTTATCTTTGCTATTCGTAACCTTGAATTCAGATTCAACTGTACCGCCTTTGTCTCTTATAGCTTGATTTAAAACTATGGAACCGTTTTCGTCAGATACTGATCTATGAAAAGTTCCTCTAGGTATTCTTAAAATGTATCCGCAAGATTCTAATCTAACTTTATAAAAAGGATAATCCCAGCCAAAATTGACAAGAAAAAATGTTCTTCCCCCGGAGATAGCCAGTAGATTATCTTCTTGATTGTGATGTATGTAAAATTGCCAATTCTTAAATTCTTCATCATTTGGAGGACTAACTGCAGGCCCACTGTGAATAACTAGATCTCTATAGTTTGATTCATTAACACTAATATCAAAAAATCTTACATCTTTTGTATCGCGAAATTTTTCATAACTTATCAATTCAAACATTTTCGATTTGTTTGATTTGATAACTGGAATTTCTAAACTTGAGTTCAATTTTCTTTAAAGATTAAACAAATGAAAACAGATATATATATCCAAGAACGTATCAATTAACACTAAAAAAGAAACATATTATTATTTATTTTTTTGTTATTTTTAAAAGATTAAAAATTTAGTGTTTATTTAATTTCAAGAGGTTTAATTTCCCAGGATAAAGTATTTTCTAAATTATTTTTTCCTATAAAGTTTCCTGTAATTACAGAGGTTAAATTAGATTTTGAAGAGGATACCAATGTTAAATATCTATCATCTATTAATCCTTTTCCGCTTGGATCAAAACCTCTCCAACCAGCACCTGGAATATATAATTCAGCCCAAGCGTGTAAATCCAATTCAGGGGGTAAGGGGTCTTCAAAATGATAACCACTTACAAACCTACTTGGGATACCTATAGACCTGCAAGCTTCAACCATTAGCATTGCTAAATCTCTGCATGAACCTATACGTTCTCTAAGCGTTCTGCTAGCCGGCCATGCTGGACCAGTATGTCTTTTGGTATATTTAACCCGATCTTGAATAATTTCTATCAGTTGGTATGTAAATGATAATGCGTTATTAATGCTTCCTGCTAAGGCTTCTTGGGCAAGTTCTACTGCAGAAGGATCGTGTTGTCCATTTGGCATCCATCCTTCTAATGCTCCCTGTAAATCTCTGTTAATAATGCTTCTACAAAAAGGTAATGTTAAATCTCTATTTTTAACTCCATCAATAATGTTTGGATGTTTAATAGTTTCAACTTCGCTGATTGATTCAATAGTTAAATTATCTGTTAATCCATTGAATCTGATTCTATTAATCTCTTCTCCGCTGGCAGCAAGTAATGGATAAATAATTTCTGGTTCTGGAGTTATTTTTAGTTCAAAATTCTTTAGCTTTTGGAATCCATTTGACCTTGGCTTTATACATAATCTATGCTCGCCTAATTGAACAGGGTCTTCGTATTTATATTCAAGTTTGTGAATGTATTTAATTCTCATTAATAAACTTATTAATTAATAAAATATTTTTCTTGAATGAGATCATTTAATTTATTTAAATCCATTTGCAATGAATCGATTGCCTCATGTAAACCATCATTGATTATATCTTCAATTCTGATATAACTCCACTTTGCTTTAAGCAAACCTCTCATACATTCTAATTCTGAAGGATTTTCAGTAGATGGTGAGGTATCTATCGTTTTAAGTGTATTGCTTATCCCATCAAGACAGTATCTTACTGATCTAGGGAAAATTGGATCAAGTAAAAGAAATCTCGCAACTGAATTAGGCTTTATAGAATTTTGTACTGCTTTCCTAAACATTTGATAAGCTCCAGCTGAACGTAATAGTGCTATCCATTGCAGCTCATCAAGAACTCCTCCAAGCTCATCTAAGCTGGGTAGGAGTAAATAATATTTAACATCTAAAATTCTTGATGTTTTGTCAGCTCTTTCGATTAATCTTCCAAGAATGCTAAATCTCCATGCAAGATCTTTGCTTAGAGTCGCATCTGTAATTCCATAAAAAAGCTGACATTCCCTCCTTATTTCACTTAATTGTTCTTGTCTTGGTTTATTCCATATTGCCTCTCCTTCTTGCATATTCCAATATAAAATATTTATCTGTTCCCACATTTCTGTGGTCATGACATCTCTGATTTGTCTTGCATTTTCTCTTGCCATTTGAATGCAAGAAATTATACTATTTGGGTTTAATCGATCTCTTATTAAAAAATTAATAACGTCATCTGGTTTTTTCTCTGGGAATCTCTTATCAAAAGATTCTCTGTCACTCGAAGCATCAATTAAGGGGAGCCAAGGCTCTGCACTTCCTGGTGGACAATCTAATGACATTGCTTCACTTACTTCCACGAAACGAGATATGTTTTCTGCACGTTCTAAATAACGATTGATCCAATAAAGAGATTCTGCTACACGACTTAAAAGCATATTATTCACCTACAACCCATGTATCTTTGCATCCTCCGCCTTGAGAAGAATTAACGACTAATGATCCTTTTTTTAAGGCTACCCGCGTAAGCCCGCCTGGGCTAACCCATGAATCTTTTCCTCTTAAGATATATGGTCTTAAATCAACATGACATGGATATAGTTCTCCTTCACATAACGATGGCACAGTAGATAATTCTAATGTTGGTTGTGCTATGAAATTTCTAGGATTTTTTTTAATTTTATGAGCGAATTCTTCTATTTCACTCGTTGTTGAGTGAGGGCCAATTAACATTCCATACCCCCCAGCTTCTGCGACAGACTTAACAACAAGTTTTGATAAATTTTCTAGAACATATTCTCGATCCTTTTGATAATGACAAATATACGTTTCTACATTTTTAATAATAATTTCTTCATCAAGATAATATTTAATCATTTTTGGAACAAAAGAATAAATCATTTTGTCATCTGCTATTCCAGTCCCAGGAGCATTTGCTAAAGCAACATGACCTGCCTTAAAAACATCAAGTAATCCGCTAACACCAAGGCAAGAATCTTTTCTGAAATTAAGAGGATCTAAGAAATCATCATCAATTCGTCTGTAAATGACATCTACTCTTTTTAATCCTGAGGTAGTTTTTAAATATACATAATCATCATTACAAACTAAGTCATGACCCTGGACTAATTGAATACCCATTTCTTGAGCTAAATAACTATGTTCAAAATAAGCACTATTAAAAATTCCAGGAGTAAGTAGAACTATCTTGGGAGTATCTGTCCAAACTGCAAGTTCTTGAAGAGTTTTTAAAAGATATGATGGATATTCATCGATTGGTTTTACTATTCTGCCAGAGAAAAGATTAGGAAAAATATTCTTCATAACTAATCTATTTTCTAAAAAATAAGCAACCCCAGAAGGGCACCTTAAATTATCTTCTAAAACATGCCAATCTCCAGCCCTGTCTCTTATTAAATCAAGTCCTGATATTTGACACCATTTATTTAGTGGAGGTTTGAAACCTATCATCTGAGGTCTCCAACCTTCTGAACTCTCTATTAATTCCCTTGGAATGATTCCATCATTAATTATTTTTTGAGAATTATAAATATCATCTAGGAATAAATCAATTGCCTCAAGCCTTTGTTTTAGGCCTTTTTCTAACGTTACCCAATCATCTTTACTAATTATTCTAGGAAGTGGATCAAAAGGTAATATTCTCTCAGTACCTTTTAAACCAGTATCGTTTAATCTAAAAGTTGCACCGTGTCTTAGTAATAATTTTTTTGCTGCAGAATGATTCCTGTTTAATTCTTCAAGACCCATATTATCTAATGAAGAAAGAAGTGGAATCAATATTTCTCTTGCAGAGTTAACATTATCCTTAAAGTATTCATCAAAACTATTTTTAGGCAGATAATTTGAAAACATATATTTCATCATTTAGTAACTTTTACTTTAGCTTTATATCTTTATTCGTATTTATGGCTACCAAAAATAATATCTCTTGATTAGATCTATATCATTATTTTGATCATTGAAGTATATTTTTTAAAAATCTAAAAGGCATGAGTTCTAGTAATTGGCAATTTGTTTTTTTTAGATATTTTGCAAGCTTTCTTTTTATCCTCTCTCATAGTTTGCTAGTTCTTGATCATCTACCAGTAGGGGCGGCACTTCACGGACTTGGGGAAGTTTTTATTGCGCCTTGGGCTTTTAGGGAAAGAGCATGGGATCTTGTTGTTATTGCAGTTTTATTTTTTTTCTTCGATATCTGGGGACTTATAAACACTCCTTGGAATTAACTGATATTATTTATTTACTAAGTCTGGGAAAATAATAATAAAAAATGAATTCTTATTTTAATCAAATTTATAAAATAATTTTTCTTTTATTACTTACGAATAGTTCCAGTTTACATGCACATAATTTATTTAATGGTGGTTGCAAAGAACATTGTGGGCAAAAAGTTAAAGTAATAAGTAATAAAAACAAATTAAAAAATATTGATGACCAAATTAATATTGAGAGTAAAAATTCTTGTTTAAATAAATCTCTTTGCAGAGGATGATAACCTAAAAAATTTCCAAATTTTTTTAAATTGGATCTTAAATGATTATCATTGAGTAAGTTTTTTAACTTTTAAAAAACCAAATTAATTTAATTAGAAAAATGTCAACAAAACCTCCTTTACCTCCTTTTAATGAAGAGACAGCTATAAAAAAAGTGAGATTAGCTGAAAATGCGTGGAATACTAAAGATCCCGTTACTGTATCACTTGCCTATACAGAAGATAGTTTTTGGAGAAACAGAAGCGAATTTATAAGAGGGAGAGAAGAAATTGTGGAATTTTTAAAAAGAAAATGGAATAGAGAAATTGGCTATAAACTAATTAAAGAATTATGGGCATATGATTCAAATCGAATTGCTGTTAGATTTCAATATGAATGGCATGACGAAGAATATAATTATTTTCGAGCACATGGTAACGAAAATTGGGAATTTTCTGAAACTGGTTTAATGCGGAGAAGAGAAGCAAGTATAAATGATATTCCAATAGATAAAAAAGATCGTCTTTTTACATGGGGAGAGGGTCCTCGACCGGATGATTTTCCTGGCCTTACAGAACTTGGTCTTTAAAATTAATGAATATCAATTGAAATAGAAAATCTTTAATATCAGTTGATAGTTCAAATTTTGAAAAATTTACTGAAATTTAAACTTATTATTTATTTGATTTAGAGGATTAATTATCTTTGCAAGGTGAACATTCTTCACAATCTGTACATTCACAAGGACAAGTGCAACCGCAACTGGGACAGTTATTTTTCTCATTAGAAATAGAAATGTTTGTTAGTAATATATTTGGTTTATTAGTAATCATGATAATAAATTTGATGATTAATTATTAACAATATAGCTTATAAAATCAATCATAGTATTGATTTTAAAATTTCAAAAAAAAATTAATAACTATATCTTGAAAATGATTATCATTATTGTAAGGTAAATACTAGTTCTAAAGTAATATTTAGAAATTAAAAATTATATTCTAAAACTATAATTTAAAATGAATATTCATTAAGTATTAAATTATTTTTATTGATGATTTTTTTATCCACTTTATATCTAACGAAAGTAATTTATAAGAATCTTTTTTCCATTTTTCTATATCCAAATTATTTTTAAATTTTTCATCATGTAAAAATTTTGGTAAATCATGAACTACCTTTATTAATCCATCAACAACACAAAACTGTCCAGGATTAAGAACATTTTGGTTAATTTGACTTTGTCCGATATATCCTAAATCAATAATTTCTTGTTGAAATTCTAAAAATATAAAAATCTCAAAAAGATTAAATTCAAATTCTTTGAAATATTTATAATAGGGATCCCAGCTTCTTTCCATTATTAATTGGTTGATTAATAAAAATAAATGTGTGACTTTAATTACCTTTAGAAGAAGAAAAATTTTTTAAAATAATTCAATACTAAATTTTTAATGAACATTTTTGGAATCGGAATACCAGAAATTGCAGTAATTGTTATTCTTGCATTGCTAATTTTTGGCCCAAAACGTTTGCCTCAACTCGGGAAAACTATAGGTAAGACCTTAAAAGGATTACAAACTGCTTCTAAAGAATTCGAGAATGAAATAAATAAGACTCTCAAACTTAATGAAAATGATGACTAATAATTTCTGTTTTTTATGGTTAAAAAAAGAAAAAGTTTTCTACCACTTTTTATAGGGCAAGAATTTACCACACATTTTTACTAAAACCCTATCCCCTTTTGGGTCTTCAACCTTATCGACTTCGATTGAAAAGTCAATTGCACTCATAATTCCATCACCAAATTTCTCTTGTATTACATCCTTCATTGGCAGCCCGTATACTTGCATTATTTCATAGAATCTGTAAATAAGAGGATCTGTAGGAATAACAGGATCTAGGCAGCCTTTTACTGGCGGTGTTGTTAATTGATCTTCTAGTTCTGATTGCAAATCAAGAGTATTAATTAAAATATTAGCTTCTCCTTCAGAAGCTGTAGCTTGCCCATAAAATAAGCTTGCAACCCATACTTCATCTCTATTAATCAATTTACCTAAATCTTCAAAGGATAATTTTTTTTCTTTTTTTGCTTTTAATAGTATTTGTGTAAATGAGGGTAAAGTCATAATTAATTGTTGTGTTTTTTTAGTGCAGAAGAAGTCTAGGTAACCTCTTCTACAGCTCTTGTTTCTCTTAATAGATGTTTTTCCAAACGCATTTTTATTTTTAAATAATTAGGGTCTTGTTCTATTTTTTCTCGATCTCTTGGTCTTTCTAAATCAACTGAAATTTCCTCAGAAATTATGGCTGAAGGACCGCTTGACATCAAAACTATCTTGTCAGATAAAAGCAATGCTTCTTCAATACTATGAGTAATTAAAACAACAGTTACTTTATTTTTTCTCCAAATGGATAATAATTCATCTTGTAAATAGGATCTGGTTAATGCATCCAGAGCCCCAAAGGGTTCATCCATCAACAAAATATTTGGATTAATAGATAAGGCTCTGGCAATTGCAACTCTTTGTTTCATTCCTCCAGATAATTCTTTTGGGAATTTATTTGAAGCTTTTTCTAAACCAACCATTCTTAAATATTTTCTAGCTCTTTCTTTAACATCAGCTTTTGTTTTCGCTGGGAAAACAGTATTTAAGGCAAACTCAATATTTTGAATAGTTGTTAACCACGGCATCAAAGCGTAATTTTGAAAAATTACACCTCTATCGGGACCTGGACCTTTTATGGCTTGTCCGTCAATAACAATTTTCCCAGATGTTGGAGCTTGTAAGCCTGCTATTAAATTTAGTAATGTTGATTTGCCACAACCAGAAGGACCTATTATTGATACAAATGTGTTCTTCTCTATCTTTAGGTTAATATCTTTGATAGCTTCAAATCCACTTCTATTTCCTTTGGAACGAAAATCAATAAACTTCTTTTCTTTAAAAAAAATCTTACCTAAATTGAATAATTCAAGGTGAGAATAATTTTCAATAGAGGATGATTTTTTTGATGATTTTTTATTCATTTAATCAATAAGTTTAGATACTGTAGTCGAATTTATCTTGAAGAAATCCAAAAAATTGATCCAAAATAAATCCTGTAAATCCAATTATTATTATTGCAACAAATATATTTTCAAGAGATAAATTATTCCATTCATTCCAAATAAAATAACCAATTCCTGTACCCAATAGCATTTCTGCAGCAACAATCACAAGCCAAGCTGTTCCCATTGATATTCTCATCCCTGCAAGAATGTTTGGCATGATTGCTGGCAAAATAACCCTCCTGATAGTTGTTGATTTACTTGCTCCTAAAGATTTAGAAACTCTCAAATAATCAGGATTAATACTAGCTACACCAAAAGCAGTATTAATTAATGTTGGCCAAATACTTGTTATGAAAATAACGAAAATGCCTGTTATCTCTGAGTTTCTAAAAACAAAAAGTCCTACAGGAAGCCATGCTAAAGGGGAAACGGGTTTTAAAAGTTGCACATATGGATTTAAAGAGGACTGAGCTAATTTCGACATCCCCATAAAAACCCCCAAAGGAACAGCGACTAAAACAGCTAAGCTATATCCAATTAATACTCTTCTTAAGCTTATAAGTAAGTTAGTTCCAATTCCTAAATCATTTGGACCATTATCAAAAAATGGATCTGATACCCACCAAATTAATGATCCTATTGTTTTAAATGAACCTGGGAAATTCTTGACTAATAATCCTTGTTGAGCAATTACTTGCCAAAGAATGATAAAAATTAAGAGGCTCAAAATTGCTACTGCAAAAGTAAGCCGAGTAGAAATAGCTTTGTTCATCTCCTAGATTATTTAATTAGAAATTCAGAATTGTTGTATTAATAAATACTAATAAAAACAATTTTTATAAATTAAAAACCGTCCCTTTTAATTTGATCTTTAATGTATTGCATTGGGTTACTTGGATCAAATTCATCATAAGCTAAGATTTCTTTTCTAAATCTCGCAGTTGGTGGATTGCCCCCCATTTCTCTTTCTAAAGCTTGAGCTTCGTCAGTCAAAAATATTGAAGCACTATTAGGATTAAAATCGCCTGCTTGAATTGCAGCAACTGCGCCTCCTAAATCCCAACGAATTAATTGAGATTGGATCCAATGAGAGAAACTTTGCCAAGGATAAGGCTTAAAGTCAATTCTGTCGGGGACATTTTGTTTTTTACCTAATCCATCATCAAATTTGCCTGTAAGAACAGCTTCAACTACTTCTGTAGGTTGGTTTAAAAATCCTCTTCCAGAAATAGCTTTTGCAACTTCTTTTCTATTAGAAGGAGTTGAGACATAAGCGGCAGCATCAATAATAGATTTATTTAGAGCTCTGAAAGTTTCAGGATGTTCTTTTATCCATGGTTCCCCTGCTGCAAAAGCACAACATGGATGCCCTGGCCATAATTCTTTAGTAAGAAGATGTATAAAACCTGCATCTTCGTAAACCGCCCTTTGATTAAACGGATCAGGCATTAAGTATGCGTCAATATCTCCAGCAACTAACTGTGCAATACTATCTGGTGGTGGAACAGGACGAATCTGAACGTCTTTATCTGGATCAACTCCACCTTTGGCTAGATAATATCTTAATAAAAGATTATGCATTGAATATGGGAATGGAACCCCAAAAACGAATCCTTTCATGTCAGCAGGACCATTAACTTTTCCTTTATGACGGTTAGCAACAGTAATAGCTTGTCCATTTATATTTTCAATGCTTGCTAGTTTTACACTAAATGGTGCAGTTCCCAATCCAAGTGTCATGGAAATTGGCATTGGAGCTAGCATATGGTAAGCATCTAATTCACCAGCAATTGCTGAATCCCTTACTGCTCCCCAACTTGGCATTTTGACAACTTTTACATCCATACCAAACTTGTTATAGAAACCCATTGGTTCGGCCATAATGATGGGAGAAGCACAAGTTATAGGTATGAAACCAACTCTTAAGGTTTGTTTCTCTAAATTATTTACATTGATAGGGGTATCATCAATTGGTTGTTTAGCAGGTTTATTTTGGTTGGAACAAGCAACTGTAATTAGTGCTGCACCTGCAGCCAAGCTAGATAAAAATTGTCTTCTACCCATTGGCGAAGAGGCTTTTGTTTTAGCGAAGAACTTACCTGCTTGAGGTCCAAATGCTGCTTGAAAGGCTTGATCTAATCCACCAGCTTCTTTAGCTAATTCTCTAAGCAATTGCTCTTTATAAGGGTCACCATTAGAAGCATTTTTATAAAATAAAAGATCTCTCATTTCTGCAGTTGAAATAGCATCAGCAATTTCATAAGCTTCATTTTTGATGAGCCCCATCCTAGAAAAATCTGAAATTATTTCAGCAGGGTCATCTGGCATGTCAGCCATAAAATTTTCATGATCATTTCCTATTGGCTTACATTCTATGCATGCACAGAAGTAACCATGATCGTTTGATGGATTTAAAAAGTTATTTTTAAGAAATGTTTTATTACTTGAGGGATTATTCTCTGAAATTTGATCTGAAGTCTTACATTCGAAGTTATATTTTTGAGTGAAATTACTAGCTGGAATAATCATTTAATAATTTTTTTTGATTGCTTAAATTATTTATCTAGAATTGTTTTTGATATGTATAAATAAATACTATTTAAAAACAATAAGTATAAATATTTTTGAATAAAGATATTTCGCAAACTATAAAAAAATAGCTTAAGAAATCAATCATATTAATTAGCTTAAAAATTATTTAATTATAAAAATGATTATCATTTTCATATAAGTAAGTGTTCTTTTTGATAAAAATGATTATCATTTTCATTTTGATAAAAGCTGATATACATAAATTTTTCAATTTTATTTAAAAAACTTTTCTTTGATAACTATCATCAAACGACTATTTGCTTGATAATTTTTATTAGGAGGATTTAATTGATTTTTAATTAAAAAAATAAAAGTATATATCAACGGTAAAAGTAATGATGAAGCAGCAACTAAAGCGATTATCTGGTTTAATCTAATAAATGGTTTTTTTACAAGATCCTCTCCGCACAAGCCACAAATCAAATTACCTTTTGAGGATTGTTTTTGAAATTGATATTTAGGATTGCAATATGGGCAATAATATCGAACCATTTTTAAATTTAATTATTTTAATAATTATCTATAAAACTAGAAGAAAGTCATCCTATTAAAAAAAGAGGGCTAATTTAAGCCCTCTTTTATCTCTTCCTTATATTTTTACTGAAGTTAATAACGTACCTAAATCATGGATCCTTGTTGTTAACTTCTTTTAAGCTAATGCTCACCAAAATTAACTAATTGTCTTTAACTGGGGCAAAAACTCTAGAATTAAGCTTGTTTCTTAAAGGGCACCTAAACGATGCAGAAGAAGGAAGCTTAGACATTGATAAAAAATAATTGGAGCAGTTAATTAAATTAGTTCGGTTTATTCCGAAATTTCAGGCAGGCTATCGATCATTTTGAAAGACCTCCTAGAACTCAACAATATAAAATTAGGAAAATATTTCTCTAAAGACAATCCGTTTTTATACGCATTGCTTTTTTATTAAAAATGTCCGAGAGTGGTAATCAATTGTGTTAATTTTTTTGGGATATTTTTAGTAAGTTTTGCTTATTTCTTTTGATATTTAATTCGACTATCTTGATTCTAAATAATTGAGAAACTCTTTTATGAATCATTCGAAAGAAGTTAGGAAAACTGATCAATCTAATCCTATAGACGAATATTTTCAATGCCTCTCATATTGTGATATTCACCCAAAAGGTATTGATAATGACTGTGAAGTCATTTGTATGGAAAGACATTTAAAAGCTAACTATTGGTAATTTTATAAATTTCTAATTTTACTTAAACCCTTTAGAAAAAAGGTTTGAACGAACTTTAAATTTCCATACATTTACAACACCTTTTGCATTAACTGCTGCAAGTGCACAATCGTCAGGTCTCCAGGATATTGCCCCTACTAAATCTCCCGCGAATGCAGCCCCAACAGGGTCTCCATTGCCGTCTTTTTTTAGAAAACTTGCGACAACAGAACCATCTCTAGATCCTGAGGCTACAAGCATACCTTTATTTGAGAAGGCAAGACTCGAAATGGGTTCTGTATGGTGACATAGCTCTCCTGGCATAGTCCCCTCTGGACCATTCCCTAAAAAACTCCATACAGTAATTCTTTCGCTGCCACTAGTTGCTAGTAATTTTCCACTGTCATCAAAAGAAAGGTGACTTGGTTTCCCAGGATACCCCGTCATTTCAGCATCCATTCCTGTTGATCTTCTCCAAAAATGAACTGAATTGTCTTGACTACCGCAGGCAACTATATCTCCATCAGGACTTAATTCCATAGATACCAATGATCCTTGCCATTCAAGTTTTTGATTCGTTTTATTATTAACTATGTCAAAGAATGTCACTCTTCCATAGCAAGCAGTTGCCAGCTCATTTTTATTTGACCATGTTATTGCACTTACTGTGCTTGGATGGTCTTCTGAGATCCATTTCTCTTCACCAATTTCATTAAAAACATATACTTTTTTTGAGGAAGCTATCGCTAGAAATAAACCGTCATTAGACCACTTGAGGTGTTCTACCCAACCTTTGCCGAGATAAAGTGTTTTAATAACTTTACCTTCATGGCAATTGCAAATTTGAACATTTCCATCCTGACCTGATGTTGCAAAAATTTCACCCTCTGGATGAATGGCCATTGCTAGTAGACCACCAGAGTGTGTATTTTCTTTTTCCCAAATAATTTTTCCAGTATCTCCTTCGAATGCAAAAATACCTCCTGCCACGTCACCAACAATAAATTGTTTACCTTTAAGAGCCCAACCACATGCTATGGCATAATCGTTAACTTCAGCTGTCCATCCTTCATGGAACATGCCTCTTGGGCTAAATGGTTCTATATCAGGCATTTATCAAAGCCTTCTTGCATCTCTTTTTCATTTAGATTTCTACCGATAAAAACAAGTTGATTTCTACGAGGTTCATTACCCCATTCTTTGTCAGGTTGAGCAGTAAATAACATGTGTACTCCTTGGAAAACTATTCTCCTTGGGTTCCCCGAGTAACTTATGAAACCTTTAGTTCTGAATATATCCACTCCTTTTTCTGAGAGAAGCCTTCCCATCCAGGTATTTAGTTTTTCTGGGTCAACATCTCCAAAACGCTCAATAGCAATTGAGCCAACTTCATCATCATGTTCATGCTCTGCTTGCCAGAACCTTTCAGTATTAAATGGAACCTCTTTATTTTCGTCACTTTTAATGACTTTCATATTGAATTCTTCAGCAGTATGTTGTGTAAATAAACCTATTTTTGTTGGTTTTTCTATATTCAAGATGAAGGATTTATTTCCTTTACCATCCAATTTGAGATTTATATGATCTCCATATGGAATAGTATTCCCAGGCTCTAAAGTATTAGCTTTTTCTGCATAAAGTCTTACGGAGGATTCAGCACCATCTTTAAGTTCCTCCTCACTCTCACCTTGGTTAAAAAGAGCTACTAGGGACATTTCTGGATCTGGTCCTTCTTCCAGCATTAATTCATATTTACCTGCATCAAGATTGTAAACACCTGTCCATTCAAAAGGATATTCTGGTTCAAGGAATGTTGGCCTGCGTTTAAGGATCTGATCAAGATCAAATGCACTTAGATTTAAGACTGTTTCAATTGGCACTTTGGCATTCTCGGCTCGAATAATTCGAGTCATTCGATTCATATCTCTCAATCTTGATTCAAGAGTATCTAGTGCATCATCAGAGACTAAATCAGTTTTATTGAGGACAAGAACATCAGCAAATGCTACTTGTTCTGAACTTTCATCACTCCTTCCTAGTTGCTGATCAATATGAGCAGCATCAACTAAAGTCACAATTCCATCGAGAGTAAATTCAGAACTAATCTCTTCATCCATGAAAAAAGTCTGAGCAACTGGCCCTGGATCTGCTAATCCTGTCGTTTCTACTAAGACATAGTCAAACTTATCTCTTCTCTTCATAAGGTTGCCAAGGACTCTTATTAAATCACCGCGAACAGTGCAACAAATGCACCCGTTTGACATCTCAAAAACTTCTTCATCTGCATTTATTACGAGTCCTTGATCTATACCAACTTCACCGTATTCATTTTCAATTACGGCTATTCTTTTCCCGTGCTCTTCACTCAATATCCTATTAAGCAAAGTAGTCTTCCCTGAGCCTAAAAATCCAGTGAGGATGGTTACGGGAACTTTATCTTTGATGCTCATTTACTGATTTTTACTAAATAAACAATAGTCTAATAATAGTAATAATAAGAAATGAAAACCGTTTTTATTAGAAAAATTTAATCTGAAAGTTTGTACCATTCAGACTCAAGACTGGAGCCAGATTCTTTATCACAACTTCCACCTAATGAATCAACAATAGTACAAGTGTTGTGAACTGCAACGCTTATAGTATTTCCTTTCATCATTAAACCATCAACAAATATTTGATTAGAAGCTAAAGGTACAGAACTTTGCCTACTTAAGTTTTTTAATAACTTAGACGCTGGTATTTGTTCTGGAAATATTGCCTTAACATTTTCTTCCTTTAGCATATTCAAAGTTGAACTAATGTTTTCAGGTCTTAAGCTTGATGAATCGCCAAGGAAGTCTAGTAAACTAACTGTCTCAAATCCGAATGCAGCACCATAATAATCCATAGCTTTGTGTTTTGAGACAAGCACCCTGTCTTGCTCAGGTATTGTTGTTACCTGGTCAAGAATCCATTCATTTAGGCCACTGAGTAAAGATTCAGTTGAATCAATTCTTTCATTTATGGATTTTCTATCTTTTCTGTTAAAAATAGAGATATCCTTTTTTAAGTTTTTTGAGATTACTTTACTCATTTTTATAATATTGGCTGGATCATGCCATACATGAGGGTCTAAACTTCCATGTCCATGATGATGATGGTGGTGATGCCCATCTCCCTCATCTGGAACTTGCGCAATAGGCTCTACATCATTGTTGGATACATCTTTAAAGAAGTGTTCATCTGCCTCAAATTCAAAAGGCATATGTTCTGTAAAGAATGTATATTTACCACTTTTTTTAATTTCTACATTAAATACTGTACTTTCTTTACCTTGATCAAAATTAAGTGATATTGCTTTTGAACTTGCTAATAAAACATCATTATCAGCCTTGTAGATAGAGTCATCGGAATCTAAAAGTTCCTTTGCAAGTTCTTCAGATTCTTCAATATCGCCAGATTTGAGGATAACCATTTTCATAGCAGGATCTGCATATTCCCCATCGACTTTTGCAAATGACCATTTGTATGATCCTTCCTTAAGATCAAAAGTTCCTGCCCATTCAAAGCCTTCTGTGCCATGTTCACTATGGCCTCCCATATCAGGTTCTTGAGCGACTGGTTCGATATCATTTTTAGCTAGATCTTTGAAGAAGTGTTCATCTGCTTCAAATTCAAAAGGCATATGTTCTGTAAAGAAAGCATACTTACCATCTTTTTTGATTTCTACATTAAATTCCGTGATATCTTTCTTTTGATCAAAATTTAAAACGAAGGCTTTGTCACTTGCAGAAAGAATACCATTATTGCTTTTTTCAATATTTTGATCAGATCCCAATAGCTCTTCTGCTAATTCTTCAGATAATTCAATGTCATCTGATTCAAGAATGACCATTTTCATGGCGGGGTCTGCATATTCACCATCAACCTTCGCAAATGACCATTTATAATTTCCTGCTGTAAGTTCGAATAGGCCAGCCCATTCAAAAGCTCCTCCTTCTTCGCTAGAAGGATTCTCAACTTCGATGGCACTAACACCAACCACAACAGTATTTGACTTATCTTCCCAGTTTTTCATAGTGGGAGTCATTTCTTTACCTAAAGTGAAAACTTTGTCTGCGCTATTTAATAATTGAGCTTGCCTTGGATTGATCTTTAAGTCATGAACATCCTGTTTTCTATCTACTAAGCATGTAACTTTGTCAGAGGGTAGTGCAATTGATTTAACTAAATCACAAACTAGTGGTTCTACTGCAATATATGATTTGCCTTTAGCCAATACTTCATACCCAAAACCAGAAAATATTAAGGATCCTGCGATTAAGGAGTTTTTGATAATTGACTTTGATGGAGCTTTTTTATTAAATAAAACTTTTTGGAAAATAGACATAAAAAATTAAAGACATTTCAAAATGATAATCATTTTCATTTTTACTGGCAACCAAAAGTATCAAATGTTATGAAAATAATACGAAGCTTGCATTATTGGTAAGCTTATAAAATGGATTTTTAAAAAATTGATTAATGGCTACTTTAGTTGCTGAAAATTTAACCTATTCATACACAAAAAAAAGTAAGCCAGCTTTAAATAAAGTATCGATTGAGATTAAACCTGGAACTCTAACAGCGTTAGTTGGCCCAAACGGCGCAGGGAAATCTACTTTATTAAAGATATTGCAAGGACAGAATGCTCCAGATAAAGGCGAAATAAAAATTGATGGTGAGAATTTACATAGATCTAGATCCCTAGTCGCTCTTATGCCACAAAGAAGTTCCATGAATTGGAAGTTTCCAATTACAGTAGAAAAATTGGTATCTCTTGGGCAAATAAAGTATTCAAAATCTAAAAGTAATACTCCTTTTCAAATCAAAACTCTTCTCGCATATCCTAATGCTTGGATTAATAAATGTTGCGAATTAGAGGCGACAATGCAGAGGGTCGGTATCGCTAATTTAGCTAATAGAAGACTTGATTCTCTTTCTGGAGGTCAACAGCAAAGAGCTCTATTGGCAAAGACTCTTATGTCCCCTGCAAAAATCTTTCTTCTTGATGAACCTTGCGCGGCTTTGGATCCACCTGCAAAAGAGGATTTTCTAAAAATTGTTCGTCAACTGGCGGATGTAGGTCTTTCTTTAGTTGTTAGTAGCCATGATTGGGGAGAGTCTCTAAATAATTACGATCAAGTAATAGTTCTCGATAAAACTGTTTTAGCAGTTGGTAGTCCCGATTTAATAAAAGATAAATTAGAGGCAATAAATATAAGCTCTATCAATAAATAATTTCCGTGGTTAAAAAATTTTCTCTCTTAATTTTGAGCTTGGTAACAGTTTTGGCAAAGTCCGAAATATTCGAGTGTATGAAACAAAAGTTGAAACTTTTGGGAATTTTTTTTTGGCGTATGAATATCTTTAACAGGACAACCTTCCATTTTCGAAGTCTCTCCGCATTGAACGCAGGTCAAATGATGAATATCTCTATCAACGGGAGTATAGAGAACTTCTCCATTTGGTAGATGTCTAGAACGAATTAAGCCATGTTTTATCAAGACTTGCAGATTTCTATAAACAGTTGTCAAACCCATAGATTTACCTTTAATCATCAGCTGCCTATGCAACTCTTGTCCGCTCAATTCATCATCACAATTATTCAGTTCTTCAAGAAGTTGTTCTTGTCTTTTGGTAATGTCAGACTTAGTTACCATTGTTTTCGAGATCTTTTTATGGCCCGTATTTCTGATCATACCGAATCATTCGAATAATGTCTTTTATTTATAACAACTGGTGGCTTGTTCCATTAATAATAACAATTTTTTCAGGGATCTTATGTCCAGCAATGGGGACTGTATTAATTACTCATAAAAGATTATTACAAGTTAATTTAATCTCTCATTGTGTGTTGCCTGGACTTGCTCTCGCATTAGCGCTTGGAGTTCACCCCTCAATTGGTGGTGTTATAAGTGGTCTTTTAGGCTCTGTAATTGCGGAAAGTTTAACTAATAGAAAAAGTGAAAATTATGAAGCAGTTATGAACACTATTCTCGCTGGAATGCTTGGGTTTGGAGTACTTATTATTCCTTTACTCGGAATAAGGATTGATTTGGAAGCAGTACTATTTGGCGATTTATTGACAGCAAATTTTGGGGATTTACTTAGGACAATAATTGCATTTTTAGTATTTATGATCTTGATAACTTTTGGATATGAAAAGGTTGTTTACGTTGGACTGGATCCAGAAGGTGCATCTGCGAGTGGTATAAATGTTTCTTTATTAAATCTTGCTCTTAGTTTTACAACAGCATTAGTAATTGTTAGTTCAATGTCAGCAGTAGGAGTAATTCTTGTAATTGCTCTTCTCTCTACCCCAACTTTGTTAGGCCTAAATAAGGCTCATAGTTTAAGAATTGCAATGATGAGGTCTTCATTTTTTGGTTTATGCATCTCACTTCTGGGCTTTATTCTCTCCCTAGTCTTTAATCTATCGCCTGGGCCTGCAATAAGTGTCATTTGCGTTGCATCTCTTTTGATTCCTAAACTTCGCAATTAATTAAATCTTAAACGTCCAGTCAGAGTTTAATGCTTGAGCTTCAGGATTGTTTTTTAAGGCTAATTGCATTGCCTCTTTTTTATTATTAGCTATGACAACTTCATCAAATTCCTTTCCATTTTTTTTGAGATTTACTTTGAAACGCATAAAAATTTTTTTAATTAATCAAAAGTTAACCACTAAGCAACTAGATTTAAATACTTTTAAAAGTTAATTGATGAAATAGAAACTTTAGTTATTTTGAAGTTTTTCTACTACAGATTCTTTCTCAATTTTAGCTACATCCTGTAATCCATTAGCATCAAACCAAGGAGCATTTTCCCAATTAAATCCTTCCCCAAAAGTATTATCGGGAGCAGCTACGTACCAGTGACATGATGAATCGGGAACATCTACAGCACATTTTGACCAGTCAGCTTCCCACTGTGGAACTTGTACCCACATCACAGATGCTAATAAAAAAGAAAAAATAAAATTCATAATTATCGATTAGCAAAATTTTGAAAGATTTTTTTCACATTCTTTCTTTCTTTTCTTCCAGTAATTCTCAAGTATTTGATATTTATGCTTATTTTTGAATTGAGTTAAATGAATATTATTCTGATTAAGAACTGAAGTATTTTGGATTTTCATGACTCAAGCTGTCTATGTAGGACATATTTAAGACACTTTATAGATTTTTTGAAGTGAATTTATACTTAATTTTTTTTCTTACTTTTGTGTAGGTAAGTATTTTTCGGGATTATTTTCAATATAAGTAAGCGAATATTTGACAACACTTACTATTACTGAAAAAAGAGCAATTGCCGAAATAATAAAAATGATTTTTTTGTAAATGCTTTTCATGAATTTTTTATGTTTTTGATTATTTTTTTAATCAACGCCCAATTTTTCTGAAAGATTTAAATAATTAGTAATTTATACTGTAGCCTTTTAAATTCCCTACGGAGTAGATTTAATACATCAGAAACTCCTCACACACTTTTTTCTGATAACTTTAAAAGTACTCGACCTTGATGTTTGAGTACTTTTTGTATTTTTTGCCTTGTGACAGTTAAGATAGAGGTCTATTGGGCATTTCATATTTTGAATTTAGGTGTGATATTAAGATTGTGTGTAGGAGGAATTGATTTATTTCAGTGGAAACAAGGAAACACTTGTTATAAATCAATTTTAAAAAGATCTCTCTTTGAGGGATCTTTTTTTTTGGGATTATTAGAAGTACATATTAAATTCTGAATATAAAAATAAATATGCTTTCTTACAAAATAATTAGGTCTTCATTACAAATTAGTAATTTAATTCGTTAGATTATGAGTCGTTAAATTCTTCTGTTAATGCAAATACTTTTTTTAGCAATTTTAATTTGTTCAAGCTTTATATTCCCTTCTTCATCATTTGCCTCACATGTAGAACTAAAACCTTGTGTAGAGATTGCTCATTGTGTACGAGAAGAATGGGAAGTAAATAATATTGAGAAACCTTTTGAAGAGATTAAAACATTTATCGAAAACACTCCAAGAACTGAGATTGTAGAAATTGATGGCGATTATCTTCATGCAGAGGCAACCAGTAAATGGATGAAGTATGTAGACGACTTAGAAGTATCCTTTTCAAATGAATCAAACATCTTATCAATAAGATCAGAATCAAGAGTTGGAGAAAGTGATTTGGGAGTGAATCAAAAAAGAGTTGATTTACTAAAATCCAAAATGTTTTAAGATAAAAAGTTAAAAAATAATTTGTTTTTATTGTTTTTTGTATAACTTTTTCTTTTTTTAAAAAAAATTAGAAGATAAAAAAGTGATAATTATCATCATGCCTTGATAATGGCGAATTTATTAGATTTTCTCCAAAAACGATGATCATAAATTTTATATATTTTTTATTATTTTGTTTTGTTTTTTTCTGGTTTTATAAAAACATTAAAAAAAATGGACTGAAATGGATAATCAAAGGTCTTTTTCAAATTGGAATATTAGTATTATTCATTGGCGGGTTTTTCAAAATATTTTTCACCTTACCCCCTAATTTATTTATAAAAATATTTTTTCTTATTATTTATGCATGGTGCACTGTTGGAATAAATGTAAATTTCATGATCCCTTTAATTAGTTTGATTGACCAAAAAATAGTGAAAAAATTTGACTAAAATATGACTTAATTCTTATTTCAAAAATAAATCTATTAACTTTATCTGCAGTATTAAAAATTTAAAAGATTTATTTTTTTCCTTTTGAAAGTCTTTTTCTTGTATACCTAGTCTTTAATGCCAAGTCTGTAATTATATATATTCCAAATAAAAGAATGATTATTCCAATAAAGTATTTCATTATATTTTTGTAATTACTATATTTTAGGTTTATTCATGATGCCAACTAATTTTAATATCTATTTCTTGAGATAAATTTCTTGTAACTGGACATTCTTTGGAAGCTTTTTTCAAAAAATCAATAGTTTCATTAGAAGTGCTCTCTGGTATAAAAATATCTATTATTAGTTCTTTTATCTTCCTTTCGCTATTTTGTGTCATTACTTTTTCAATATTTAAATATATACCTTTCAAATCATATCCTTTCGATTTGGTTTTGATTGCCATGATGGTTAACAGGCAAGTACCTAGAGATGTTGCTAATAAATCAGTTGGGGAAAAACTTTCACCTTTACCGCAGTGATCTAAAGGTGCATCAGTTCTAATAAGACTTCCAGATTGTAGATGAATAGCCTCACAGTTTAAATTTCCTAAATAAGAACATTTAACTTTAGTCATTTTAAAAAAATTAAATTAGGAAAATATTATTAAATAAAAATCATGGAACATAACAAGATTATTGATGAGAAATTTTTATTTGCATATTAGTGGAGTATTAAGGAAATTCTTCATTCAAGTTTTGAAATCAGTTTTTATATCCATATTCTTCTAAGCAATACTCAATTAATTCAATTGATTTATTAAGAGTTCTTTTATTTTTATTTTCTAGATCGAAACATGCATTTAAAACACGTATAGATTCATTTAAAAATGATTCTTCTTTATTTTTTATATCTTTAATTTGATTTATATAAATTAATTTTTTAATCCCAATTAGGGAAAATATGATTATTGATATTGTAAAAATTGCTATTTTGAATTTATTCATATAATTAGTTATTACAAATATTTTAATTTATTTAATATCTAAAAGCTTTACATAGCTTATAGAACTAAGTAATTACATATGTAGCTGCTGTTATTGCTATGGCAGTAATTGATATGAAAATGTATGGAACAACCTTTAAAGGTATATATAGATTATTTTTAGACATAACTAGAACCTTTATACAAATAATTACATTCCCTTATAACTTTATAAGTCTTCAAATATACAAATTAATTTTCTTTGCATATATTCAATCCTTTTAAAGATTAACAAATTTATTTTCATTGAATTTTCATTAAATAAAGTATCTCTAAATCTTGTCTTGAGTCCGATATTTTTCTTTTTAAAAAGATTAATTCTTCTTGGCTCATTTTTGATTCTTTTATAATCAATTCTGCTTGTTCAATAGCATGTTCTATATTTCTAATTTTAATTTCTCTTATTGAGGGATCATCTTTACATGCTTTTTTAGTATTTGCATCTAACATGTGTAAGAAAAAATTACCTCGAATATAATCTAAATTAAAACTTCATTATGCTGCAACCGCAAATTTAATTAAAATAAATTATTATCAAGACAAGAACTTTAACCTTAGCTAACCCTCTCTTCAATTGATCGAGTGGGTTTTTTTTATGGTGTAATATACTCCTAGCATTTACTATTAATTTGGAAGATTCAAAACTTAATCCTGAGGAAAATAATTCAATCGAATCGTCCCCCAATTTGAATGAAGACAATAAAGATCTTAATGAGGGGAATAAAAAAGAAGAAAATGTTAAGGCATTTACAGAATTTCTAGAGAAAGCAAGTAATCAAGATTCTTCAGAAGAAAAAGTAAAACTTGATTCTGAGCGACAAAAACTAAAAATTGACAAATCACTTTTTAAAAGATTTCTTAATAATGGATTTGATGGCATTTCATCTAATCCAAACTATAAAATGTTGGCATTATTAATAGTCCTTTTAATTAACCTGTCTCTATTTTTTGTAATTGGCAATATGGGTAAAGCGTTTTTAAGAAATGCAGGAATTATGGGTTAAAAATTATTTATTTCTTTTTGGATATTCATCTTTACAATTTTGATTCTTCAAATGAAACTGTGATATTTTTTTGTCAAATTAAAATTTAAATAAAATTTGGATAATAAAGAGCCAGAAAATCCAGTAGTTTACCTTTCTAAGGTAATCAAGAAATTAGATGTAAAAAACAGAAATGGCTTAGTAGCCTTAGCAATAGTAAATCTTTTAGTGATTCTTTTATTTAAATTTTATTTGAAAGGATCTGGATTATTATCTTGAATTTAACTCATGGCAGTATTTTCAGTGTTTTAATTAATCATTAGAGATTGAATTTGAATTCAACAAGGAAATTGAAGGCCTTATATAAATAAAAATAGACCCATACATATCCTGCATAATTCTCATTTCATCGTCTAAATATACAATTGAAACCTGGCAATTTGGCGAATCTTTATTCCAAGGTAACTTATTCCATACCTCTTTAACTGGATACCATCGATTCATAAGTAATTCACTAAATAATGGAATCTTATTAAGTCCATCAACTTTGGAAACTTTTGTCTTTTGTAAGTTCATATCAAGTAAATTATTTCTTAAAACTAAATCACTTGCTAGGGTTATTACTCTTCCACCAAAAGTAGGCAATAGTTTGAACCAACCTAAGATAGGAATAGTTGTAAGCCCAAATATTGTAGTGTCAAAAGTAGATATAAATTCTTTTTTTTCAAAATCAATCTTTTGAGCAATTCTCCCAATAGTTGAAATGCCAAAGGATCCTACTTGCAATTGATGTAATTTAAAAAAAAGATTACTTTTAAATTCATCATTTAATGCCTTTTCAATAGCAAGGAAGAAAGGGGAACTTCGAAATAATTCAACATTAGAAAAAATCAATTCCCACTCTCCAGACAATAATTTTTCTGATATTTCAAAACTAAAGTTTTTAAGAGCATCAATCAATTCATCCATTTCATTAGCTTTTTCCTCATACATTGGCGAAATTAATTTATTTAATCTTTGCCCCCTATCTGTAACAGCAGCTATTTTATATATATTTGACTTTATCTCTCTAATTTCTTTCATAACTCCAATACAAGAAATACTAATTAATATTAGGAATTTAATTTGATGTTGATGGCAATTTTAATAATGCTGGTAATAAAATCAATTAATATTCTCCCCACCTTTTACCAATATCAAAACCCCATTCAGTGGTTAATTTAATTACTTCATCATGATTCTTGCATTTTGAAAGGGATAACTTTTTACTAGGATTATTTTTTATTAGCTCAGCAATTTGATTAAGTTGCTCTATTTTTTTTAGAAAATTACTTAGATCTTTATCTGACATTTATCTAGGAAGTAAATTTTTGATCATAAGTAAATATGTAATAAAGAACCCAGGCAACACCAATAATAAGAATTGCAATCATCATATTTACTGACCAAACTACTTCTATCATGTAATTTTTTTTATATATTTTTAATATATCCAAAATTTAAATTAATTTAACCGTTAATAATTTAAATTTAGAACAATACACTACGACTACTAGATATATAGAATAGTCATAAACAGTTTAAAAATTATGGGAGAAGCTAAGAGAAGGGAAGAGTTAGGCTTACCACCTAGAGAAAAGAAAAAGGAAAAACAAACATCGAAAAATCAACTAAACAAAATTTTAAATAAATATCCTTATTTACCTTTCATTTTAGGTTTTTCATTATTAGCAATATTAATTATCGATTTAGTTAATTACTACAAATAGATATATAAAAGGGGATACTTTTAGCAGAAAAGAAGATTATCTTCGCAGTTGCAAAATTATTTTTCCATAATAAAAATAAAATTCATGAAACCGATTAACATCTCATTCGCCTTAATTTTAGGGGTACTAACTTTGTTTTCGATATCTAATGCAAATGCAGGTGGCTGCAGTTCTCATACTGAGAAGAAGGCAGAAATTGAATGCTTGTCTGATGATAAAAAATGTATAGAAGCGAAAGAAAAAGAATCACTATACAAAGTTGAGGCCTAAATGTTTGATAATCTTGGAACTGCTTTAGTACAGGCATTAGGTTTCTTTGCTGTTTTTGCTTTTTTTGTGTATCAAACTTTATTTGCAGATAGCAAACCCAAAAATTCAAAATCTAATCCTAAAAAAACAAAGATTTCCGACAAAAAAGAATCAATTAAAAAAGAACCTAAAAAAGGCTTATTTAGCAGAAAATCTAAACCTGTTGAAGAGAATTTAACAGTCCAAAAAAAGGGATTATTTGGGAGAAAAAAAGAAGTTATTAAAGAAGAGATTAAACCAAAGAATAAAGGTTGGTTTAAATAGGTAAAGGTACTTAAAGTCTTTTTTGATATCTTTTATACAAAAATTTTTTTTAGTAACTTTATAATTTATTTATAATAATACTCAAAATGAATCATAGAGAAATCACAAAAAAATATAGCGAGTTACTTAATAAGGCTGAGTTTGCTAATGGCCGTAAGGAAGTTGTAAGTCTTTTAAAAAAAGCTGCCAAATTGAAATCTCAGATAGAAATCAATTATTAGATCTTAAAATTATTTTAATTCTAAATGTAAAAAATTTTTTTAAATAAGTTTTTACATGAGATAATCTGCTTAGATTATTTTTCTTATGAATAAAAAAGGTTATACAACCGAAAGCGGTGGTAGACAAAATGGTTTTGCAATTGAACCGGAAATTAACCCCATATCAGAAGGCGAATCAAAGAAATCCATATTTTTATTTATTGGAATATTATTACCTTTTCTAATAGGTGGTTTTTATTATTTAAGGACTCTGAATATATTCTGATATTTTATAAGCCATTTTTAGCAATATATTCTTCTGAGCTAACTATATCTTGCATTAAGCTCTCTGATGAAGGATTAAATCCATTTTGCTCTAAAAAAGATTTAACCTTTTCAAATTTTTGCTGAATTTTTTTTGTATATGGAGTTGTCATCAAATAATCGTCCTTTTCTGTTGAATAGTTCATTTGATTAACGGATTACTTTTACATTTAAATTTTGCAAAATATGCTATTGCTAGTGAAGTTATAAATATTACATAAATAATTTAATAGGAATAAATACTTATAAATTGTTTGTGTGAGATCGCTATTGGTTGATTTTTTAAAGAGTACTTATAGTAACTAATTCCATTAAGTCTCTGGACTGCAGATATTTTTGAAATACTTCAGAATAAAATGCTTTTTTAGCAGCAAATTTTGATTCGAATTCAATTACTAATCCAAGCTGCCCTCCATCCCATTCATTTGAGGTTGATTCTTGTATTAAATCTCTTTTTACTATTACTCCTCCCACAGATTTAATCCAAGGCAATACTGTCCTTATATATTCCAGAAATAAATCAGCATTTGGAATTGAAATTTTCTTTAGCCAATAGCTCTTTGTCATCAAATCAACATATTCTGGGTAGAATATAGCACATGGAGGTAAGTATTTATCCTTAGCTATATACTCTAGTGTTTATTAAATGGAAACCGAAAATGATTTATTAAATTTACTTCTTAAATCTCCAAATTCAGAGAGTATACGTACTATTGCCGAACAACTTGAAATTGATCATAATTTTTCCTTTACCAAAGATAGAAATGATTTGCAGGGTGTTTGGGAGCTTAGGTGGAGTAGTTCTAATAGCCCTTTTTTAAAATATTCTCCTTTTATTGATAACCTTCAAATTCTTGATCCCTTAAATTTAAATGGTCTTAATTTACTTAAACCTAGAGGAATAAAATCAATTATTGGTACTGGCATTTTAATAAGACTTAATTACATAAATGAAAAAAAAATTGGGGTCAAATTTACACATGCTGGTGTTATTGGTCCTAAATTTGGAAGAAAAAATATAAAGGCTATGAAAGAAATAAATAATGAACAATTAGGGTGGTTAGAAATAACTTATTTAAGTAATAAGCTTAGAATCTGTAGAGGTGATAAAGGAACTTTATTTGTTTTAAGAAAAATAAATTCACCTACTTTATTCAAGAATTTCAAGGAATTTATTAAAATCTATTAAAAAAATAAATTAATTCTTTATCCAAATAGACTTTAATACGAAATAAATTGGTAAATATTTAAATGATTCTTTAGGTATTTCATAACTTAAGAATTTTAGTGCTTCTTCTAACCAGTAACCAATATCAAATCCTAAAAGAATTTTTTCGACAACAAACCAAAATTCTTTATCAAATATAATTCTGAAGTTTAAGTAAATATATTCCCAATGAAAGGTATTCCAATATTGGTTTAAAAATGAGGATAAAATAAGCCAAAGTGATATAAATAGAAAACTTTTAAGAAATTTATAAAATTTTTTCATATACCAGCAACTGTCTTATTTGATTTCAAATATCCCTCATTATTATTTGGATCAAACTTTATTTCCATGAAATATATTCAAAAAGATATAAAAATATTGAGAAAATAGAAAATTTTCTTGGCATTAATAATCTATTCTTCTTTTTTTAGATTCTGTGCCTTTAAATTTTTATTCTTAAGAAAAAATCCTAAAAACAGAAAAGCAGAATATATTAGTAAACTTATGCCAAAAATTAAAAAAATCTTTGAAATATCCATAAATGATTTTTTTTATAAATTACAACATTTTTTGCAAAGTTTTATCTATGGTAATGATTTTTCATTTATCACGATAACGAGCTTCAATTATTAAGCTAATAATATTATTTAAATCATATGCAAGTAGCTTTTGCCTGGAGCCTTTGTCTATCAGTTGGTGTTGTTTTATTATCGATTATTCCATTAACTATAGGGCGAGTTAAAGCGGGATATTCTGTTGAAAATATGTCTGCTCCAAGGGCTTTATTCGATGAATTACCTTCTTTTGGAAAGAGAGCAGTTTGGTGTCATCAAAATTGTTGGGAAAGTATTTCCCTACATGCACCCGCATGTCTTCTTTGTTTGATTACTTTAACTGACTCTAATATTGCAATAATTGCAGCATTGATTCATCCTATTTTTCGTTTTTTATATATTGGTGCCTATGTATTTAATATCCCCACAGCTAGAGGTTTAATGTGGGCCTCAGGAATTTTTTCAACTCTTTTGCTTTACAAAGAGGGCTTAACTCAATTGATATAAAGTATTTAAACAATAAATTTTTCTAAATCTTTTATTTGATATTCATTAATTAGTTCCACTTTATTTGATTTTGCTAGTTGATGCGCAGACTTTGTAAAGCCAGATCTTGAGATTATTATTGCATGTGTACCTTTCCAAAATAATTTACCAGCTGAAATTTCCTGAACTGCTTTATTGCCAATGGCTTTTTCATGATCTTTGCATTGTATACATATTCTCAAATCATTTACGGACGCAATTAAGTCAACCCCTTGATCTCCTGTATTAGGGGTTTCTTTTACTTCCCAGCCATTTTGTTTGAGAATTTCCATACAATGATTTTCAAATCTAATACCTTTTTTGTAGTTTCCCTTGCTTTTACTTGAGTAGTTTTTTTCTATTAGGTTTAAGCATGATTTCTCAATTTGACTAGCTATGAAAACAAACCAATCTTCAGTCTCGAGCTTTCTAATAGATCCAACTATCTCATCATCAATAGTAGGATTTTCAATACAATATGATCTCCACTTTTCGAAAAATAATTCCATACTACCAAATTTTTTTAGAATTACTCTTTCCCAGAAGTATGGTATACCCTCTTTAAATCTCTTAGACCCATTAAATATATTTTTCTCAATGGCTTTTTCATCAAGAGGTGGATTACCAATCCATTTTTTATAATCCTCGTTACCGTAAGCATCTATTTCCCTTAATCTGATCCTCTCCTCTAACAAATTGTATTTGTTCTCGTCTATTAAATTATTAATTGTTTGAATAAAAAAATTGGAATTTAAGGCATTATTTATTTTTAATTTTTTCTTTTTAATTTGATAATCTCTTACAATTCTAAAAATTAAAAAAATGATAAAAATAATTAAAATAAAAAAAATTTTCATTAAAGATTTTTATTTTCTATTTAAAAAGTTTTTGTTTTTCTAATAACAAAATTATTTTTTGTTATTACTGAAGATTCATTTACTTCAAACCCATTAATTGCTGATATTTCTCCTTTTATGCCTTCTAATGTTAATTGCTCGATAATGCCTTTTATTACTTCATCCTCGACCAATTTTCTATCAATTCTTTCAGGTGTAATATCTGTAAGCCATTTTGAGGTCTTTTTTTTAACAACCTCCGTAGGGTTAGTTATTTTTAAGTAGATAGCCATTTTTTAAGTCTTTCAATTGAATTATAAGCATTAAATCTTCTTAACTTTTATTATTGTCATTACTTTCCCACTCAAGAAATTGAAAAACAAAAATTGCAAAGATAGAGAAAAATACTATAAACAACCCTAACCATCCTATAAATTTGTGCTCTGTAAAAAGATTTGTGAGCATTGATTTTTCTTGATATCTTGATTCCATTTCATATTGATAAGAATCAATAACTTGAAATATATTCATAATCATTAAATCGTTGAATTGGCGGATAATAATTTCAACCATTTAATTTACTAAAGGCTTCTGATAGGAAATCTGGTCTTTTTCTTATTATAGAAAAATTCAGTTTATTTATTAAGACTAAATTGACTTCAGCAATCGTTAAGATTTCATTTTTCTTGTTATGAAATTTTGAAATTACATTAATCCTAGGACTTTTATCAATATTGAATTCGCTCTCGATTGTTATTTTTTCACCAAGAAATAAAGGAGATTTATATTTTATAGAAGTATTGATTAAAGGTAAATCTAATCCATTTTTAGTTAGTTCGAAATAACTTATACCTACTTCTGAAAGCGCATTTATTCGGCTTTCTTCAAGCCAATTAAAATATTTACCGTGCCACATTACCCCTGCATGATCTGCATGTTGAGGTAAAACAATTTTTTCTATTTTCCAAACTGGTTTTGAGTTCATCTTTTATTTAGAAAATTTTATTTCAATGAAAAAACATATTTTGATATTTTAGATTAATTTTATTTATTAACATAAGAATCATCAAAACTATATTTATAAAGTTATGTTTAATCGTAAAAATAAAACTAGAAAAATGAAAAAGATTTTTCAATGGGAAGAATATTTAAATTGGAAAAATATGTCAAAGGAACAGAAATTAAATTTCAAGAGGGCGTGCTTATTCCCCTTTCTCGTCTATATGGTTTATGTTTTTCTTAATCAGTACTCCTTGGCAATTCTTTTGTTAATAGGTCTTTATTTTTTAATTAGATTTAAAAATAGAAATAAGTTGGGAAGATGAATATTTTTTGATTTTGATTTATATAGATTTGTTTTAAAATAAACTAGTTTTTCTAAATAACACTATTTGCATATAAAAATAGTATTAGATAAATTTTTTTTATGAAAAAAATTGTTTTGTTTTTATGTGTATTAGTTTTTTCAATATTTTCTAATACGAATAATTTATTAGCAAATGAAATTGAAAATAACATTAAAGATAATATTTCTAATGAAATTGAAGAAATTAAGCCTGATAATAAAAAAAATAAGATTTCTAATTCTTCGGTAGAAGATTTATTTGGTGATGAACAAACTTTTCCATTCGTTGCAGGTTTAGGGAAAAATGCAGCCCATTGATTTTAAGGTTCTTGATAATGTAAAAAAGATTTTTTAATACTAATGAAAGGTCTTAGGGTCCTAGAACTTTCTGAAGCACTTACTGTGGATAGCGCTGATTTATTAGCTGTTTGTGCAATTTTAAAAATAAAAGCCACATCTAGATTAAGCATGCTTTCATTTGAAGAATGTAAAAAGATAACTGATTACTATGAAAATAAAAATTAGAATTTTTTTATAAATTATTTTATTCTTTAATGTCTTTAATCATTGATACTAAAGTTGAATGAATTTCTTCTTCAGATATTTCATTTTTAAAATTGATAATTGCTGATTGGCCATCGTAATTGATTTTTATATAACTATTATTAATTTCTTCCATATAGGCATTCTCAAATGTTGATATCTTCCCATAATGGGTAAGATATTTGTGCACTGAATCTATGTGATCATTGTTCATGTGATCACAAACTCTTTTACTTGTTTCTTTACTAATAATTTTCATTTAAAAAATAATTTTTTTTAAGCTAATCTATTTTTTTCATTATTCAAAGTTTTAATCATTTTAATTATTAAATTTTTAACTTCATTTTTATCAACAGCTCTAACCAAGTTATTTCTCAACTTTGATGCTCCTTTAAAGTCTTTGCATGTCCATGAGATATGTTTTCTTGCAATTAGCAATCCGTGATTTCCTTTTTCTTTTATTAATTCATCAAGATGCTCAATAATTAAATATAGTTTTTCTTCTGTGTTTGGTTCTTTAAAATTTTTATTTTCTTTAAGAGCATAATCTATTTCTCCAATTTTCCATGGGGATCCCAAAATTCCGCGTCCAATCATTACACCATCAGCATTTGTTTTTTTTAAACAATTAAGAGCATCATCTGGATTTTTGATATCTCCATTAGCAATTACTGGAATTTCCAATAACTTTTTAAGTCTCCCGATCATTTCCCAATCTGATTCCCCTGAAAAACCCTGTTTTCTAGTTCTTCCATGAAGTGTGATCATCGTTGCTCCTGCATCTTGAAGATTAAATAAGAAATCCTCTATATTTTCTTCTTTACTATCCCATCCGAGTCGTGTTTTTACTGTTACTGGAACCCTAACAGCTTTTACAACATTTTTGACCAATTCTATAGCAAGTTTTCGGTCTTTAATTAAAGCACTGCCTCCACCTTTCTTTGCAATTTTTTTTACTGGACATCCCATATTTATATCAATTAAGAATGCTCCAGAATCCTCAGCTTGTTTCGCAGCTTCAGAAACAGCATATGGCCTATTATCAAATATTTGTACTCCAATTGGACCTTCTTCTAAATCTATTTGATTGATTTTTTGTGTGCCATATCCTTTTTTAAGACTTGTGGCATTTATCATTTCTGTAAAAAGTAAAGAGTTTGGAGCCCATTTACGTACAAGCCGTCTAAAAATATTATCTGTAACTCCTGCTAATGGCGATAGCATGACCTTACTCGTAATTATCCTGTTAACTCCCCTTCCTTTTAGCCTTATATTTGAAGACATATAATTTTAAATTTATATAATATTTCTTTATTATAAATTTAGATAAGGGTCTGATTTTATGTTTTTTATTTATTTCTTAATTTATAATAAGTGCTTTTACTTAAATAGGCCTAATTGATTACTTTTTTTGCTAGTTTATATTGAGTTGAAATTTAAAAAGGAAATTTTTTCTTGTTTATATTAGTATCTATTTTTCTACCAATAATTATTTTTATTTCACCAATAAATGTAAATGCTATACAAGGTAATTTAGATTTATCAAGTGCTCAAACTTCTGTAGGCAAAAGATTTGCTAAAGTTTTTTGTGATGCTAAGAGGGAAGGTTTAGATTCTGATTTTGCTAGTGAATATGCTCTGAATAATACATATTTGAAATTTGTAGCATTTCCAGATGATGACGAATATTTGGCTGATTTATGGAATTTTACCCATAATAATATATTAGATAATTGTGGTGAATTTGTAGATATAAATGATCTAAAAGACCTAGAGATTTTTTTTAAAGAAGAAGGTTTAATTGCATCAAATAGGGAACTCTATTTACCAACTTTTGAGAATAATTAGATTAAATTTTTAGCATGTACTAAAATATAAATAGAATATGAAATTTAATGAAACTATTAGGTTTAAATTCACCTGAAATATTCATAATATTAGTAATTTTGCTTTCAATTTTAGGTCCAAAAAGAATTGAAAAAGGTTTCTTATTATTTAAAAAACTATTAAAGTTCCTCTTAAGTAAAGATGAAGATCAAAGCTTAGTAAATTCAGAAGTAAAATCAAAGGAACCAGAAGAAAGTGAAGTTAAAGAAGAAACAATAGAGGCAGAAGTAAAATCAAAGGAACCAGAAGAAAGTGAAGTTAAAGAAGAAACAATAGAGGCAGAAGTAAAATCAAAGGAACCAGAAGAAAGTGAAGTTAAAGAAGAAACAATAGAGGCAGAAGTAAAATCAGAGGAACCAGAAGAAAGTGAAGTTAAAGGAGAGACAATAGAGCCAAAGGTAAAATCAATTAAACCTAAAAAAAGAACTGTTAAAGATGAAATAATAGACGTAGAAGTTGATTCTGATAATAAATAAGATTTAAAATAAATATAAGAATACTAGAAAAGTTAAATCCTTAAAAAAAAAACTTTAAAAAAAATTGCTTATTTTTTAATTAAATATAAAGAGTCTTTAATTTTAGTATTTTAATTTGAATTATAAAAAGGTTTTTATGAATCTAAAGCTACTTCTATAGCTGCTATTAAGTTTTCGTCAAACGGTTTAACACCTGGCTTGAATCTTGCAATTACTTTACTGTCTTTCCCAATCAGAAACTTTTCGAAATTCCATTCAACATCTCCTTCAGGTTCAACTTTGTTAAGGGTTGTGTATGGTTCTGTGGTGTTGCCTTTGGCATGAACTTTTTCATAGATTTCAAACTTAACTCCATATTTTGTTGTGCAAAAATCTTTTATTTCTGAAAGAGAGTCGGGTTCTTGTTTCCCAAAATCATTACAAGGGAATGCAAGTATTCTTAGGCCTTTGCTTGAATATAAATCATGTAGCTTTTGAAGATCCTCATACTGAGCAGTATTTCCGCAATAACTAGCTACATTAACAATTAAAATTACTTCCCCTGAATATTCACCTAGTTTTATGGCTGATCCGTCTGCGGAGAGAACAGTAGTATTTTGTACGTCAACTTGCATGTCTAAAAAAAATCACCCTTTGAAGATAGCATTGTATAGACTTTATTGTGTTTAATTTATATTGTAGTTTTGGTTATTTCTTTCGTAAGTTTTAATTTTTAATCTATTTAACCATTTATAATTGTTATTATAAATCAGTTTAAATTTGGACCCTTTAGACCCACTTACTGAAATTATTAATTCCGGTCAAGGTTTTTCGCCTGCAATTGCTTTAGAAAGAATTATTTGGGCAATGATTGGAATCTTTTTTTTAGGAGCAATTTCAAAATCAATAACCAATAGCATTCGAAGTCAAAATTGGTATGGTAGAAATTTTTTATTTAGTTTTTCTAAAGATAAAAAAATTACAGATGATACATCTTCACAACCTTCTGGTGATGAGGAATAAGTTTTATATATATGAAAGAATCAATTTTTTCTAAAAAGAGAATTTTATTACTTGGTAGTGGCGAGCTTGGAAAAGAATTAGTAATAGAATCCAAAAGATTAGGATTAGAAGTTATTGCAATTGATCGATATGAAAAAGCTCCTGCAATGCAAGTTGCTGATTATTCAAGAGTAATTGATATGGGAGATAAAAATATTTTAAAAAGTGTTATAAAAGAATTTAAGCCTGATTATGTTGTCCCAGAAATAGAGGCACTTTCAATTGAGGCCCTAAAAGAACTCGAGGATGAAGGATTCAATATTGTTCCCAACGCCAGAACTGTAGAAATTACAATGAATAGAGATAAAATTAGAGACTTAGCTTCTAACGATTTAAAAATTAAAACTGCAAAGTTTGATTATATTCTTGAATTTGATGATTTAGAAAAAAAAGCAGATGAAATTGGATTCCCACTTTTACTTAAACCTTTAATGAGCTCTTCAGGAAAAGGGCAGAGTTTGGTTGAAACAAAAAATGATTTACAAAATGCTTGGAATCAGGCACAAGCAAATTCAAGAGGAAAGGTCAAAGGTGTAATTATTGAAGAATTTATTAATTTTGATTTTGAGTTTACTCTTTTAACTGTAAGAAAAGAAAATGGTGAAAATATTTTTTGTTTACCAATTGGACATCTGCAATCTAATGGAGACTATCAATGTAGTTGGCAACCTTTAGAGATCAAGGAATCCTTAATTATTGAAGCTAAGAGAATGACAAGTAGAATATTAAATAACCTTAATGGAGCTGGATTATACGGAGTAGAATTTTTTATAAGAGGAAGTGAGGTTATATTTTCAGAATTATCTCCAAGACCACACGACACTGGTATGGTTACATTAGTTAGTCAAAATATTAATGAATTTGAATTACATTTAAGGGCTTTTTTAAATTTACCAATACCGCGCATAGATCTAATAGAGCCCTCTGCAACCAGAGTTATACTCTCTAACCAAGAGTATCCTAATCCTATTTATGAGGGTCTTAATGAAGCATTAAAATTTGAAAAGACCAAAGTGCTCATATTTGGCAAACCAGTTTCCAGAAAAGGCAGAAGAATGGGTGTTGTTCTCTCATCAAATTCTGACATTAATTTGGCTAGAAAAAATGCAGATGAAGCTGCTTTTAAAATAAAAGTCAGTAGTATATAAATATTAAATAAAAATAACGAAAAAAATACTTATTTCCTTTGTTTTTATTAAGTGTCTCTCTGAGTATTATTTGGGTATGTGCTCTCTTTCTCAATGATAGAAAATTATAAAGGTTGGGATATAACTTTAAATTGGGATAATAAAGATTATCTCGAGAGGGATACTACTAAAAGTAATTTTTTTAATCAAAAGGAAAAATGGATTGGTGTTCACTTTAATGGTGAAAAAATCTATGGTTCTTCTCTAAAAGAAATTAGGCATATTATTGATTATCCTAGCTTGCATGCAAAGTAGGTTGATAGATTTTTTTAATTATCCTGATTATTTTCATTATCTTCAATTAGTTCATTAGCAAGTTTTCTTAAATCTCCCTTAATCGAGACCCATGTAAAGGCGATTATAAAAATTGAAGCAGATATTGCAACAGTGATTTTTTCGACAGGGGACATTCCAAGTGCAATTGCAAACATTTCAAACCAAATACTAATTTTTCATTATATTTAATTTTATTAAATAGTTAGAATCAAATTTTTTTTTGCAATGATATTTAATTATTCAATATATAAAAATAAAATTTAAATTTAAATTTAAATTTAAATTACTTATTTTATTTATTGTTTCTTATTTCAATTTTATTCAGTAAGATTAAATTATGGAAAAAAAAAAGTGCCCCCAATGTAAAAATTTAATTTTAAAAACTGCCCCAACATGTTTATATTGTGGCAGACCTAATAAATTTATAACTAAGGAATATGTAAATAAAAAGTGGAATAACGATAATAATATTAATGTATTTGATTATATTTTTGTTAATAAGTATCTTATATTTATTTTATTATTAATATTTACAATTGTTATTATTATATTTAGTTAAATATCATCAAAAAATCAATCTATTATTGCATCTAATACTTCTTTAGTGTTTTTTGATAGTTTATTTTTTTTAATCTGCTTTATTGTTTCTATCATATTACTTTTGTAAGGTTCTGAATAATAATTATATCTACTAAATACTTTTACAAAACGGGAAATTACTATTGGATTTAATTTATCAAATTCAATTATCTTTTTTGCAATATATTTATAACCAGAACCATTAATTGCATGAAAAGTACTATTTTTTGTTACGAATGTATTTAATATAGCTCTTAAAGTGTTGGGTGATTTTGAATCAAAAAACTTGTTTTCAAACAATTTTTCAATGCTGCTTGTTTTTTCATCAATTTCTATAGATGCATTAAATGAGAACCAACTATCCAAAACGACACTATTATTTTTCCATTTATTGAAGAATATATTTGAAATAATTTTTCTTTCAGGACAATTAATTCTACTGATAGAATTCATTGCAGCTTTTGCTAACGTCATCGAATTACTATCGACATAATTAATTATTTTGCCTTTAATTTCCCTATCATCACTGCTTAAGAGTAGTTTCCAAATAGTTTCGATTATTTTTCTTTCATTTTTACCTTCTGGCCAAACTTTATCTAGATTATTCTCTATTTCTTGGAGCTTAAAACGTAATTCTTCTTTTAATTTGGTACCAAATAAATGATTTAATTCGTCAATAGTTTTATATATCTTTAAAGGGTCTATATTTTCTATCTCCGATTCAATTTCAGCAAATGTCGGTATACTTAGTAATTCTGATAAAAGGGATAAATTAATATCTTTATTTTTTATAAATGATATTAAGGTGCTTATTAATTTATTTTCAATTTTATGATCTGGTTTTTCATCTAATCTGCATAAAATAATTTTTTTATAAAATACTTTTACAGTATTAGATAGTGTAAAAAAATCTTTTTCATATTTTAAAATTAAAAATTTTTCATCCAAGGTAGTATCTGATTCCCACTCAACAGGTGAAGAGAATTCGCGAAAATAAGTTACTAAAGGCATTTGAATGTCAGATCTTACATTCCTAAAAATGAATTCTTGTTTTTTTGTTTTTAAAACAACTGTTTTTTCTATCGTTATATTATCACCGCAAAATATAGCCAGATTTATAGGAATTATTAGTGGTAAATCATTATATGGGTTGTTCTTTATTGGATTACATTGTGAGGCTTCAATTGTAAGTTTTTTGCCTGTTTGATCCCAGATTCTCTTGAATTTTATTTTTGGGGTCCCATTTTGTTTGTACCAGATTTTAAACTTTTCAGGATCGATTTCCTTATTATGCTCTAATATTTTATCGACAAATTGGTCTATTGTTGCTGCCTTTCCATCATATGTTGAGATGTAATTACTAAATCCTCTATAGAAATTTTCATCTTTTACAAGCTTATTAAGCATTCTAATTATTTCTGCTCCTTTCTCGTAAATCGTGGTCGTATAGAAATTGTCTATTTCTTGGTATCTCTCTGGCATTACAGGATGTGATGTTGGACCAGAATCCTCTCTAAATTGATTTTTCCTAAGAAATTTCGCATCATCAAGTCTCTTGATTTCATGATTATGAAGGTCTGCTGTGAACTGTTGATCTCTGAATACTGTTAAGCCTTCTTTTAGAGATAGTTGAAACCAATCTCTACAAGTCACTCTATTCCCCGTCCAATTATGGAAGTATTCATGGGCGATCACGCCCTCTATTCTTTCTAATTCTTCATCAGTTGTTGTTTCAGAATTAGCGAGTATTAGTTTTGAGTTGAAAATATTGAGACTTTTATTTTCCATTGCTCCCATATTAAAGTGTCTGACTGCAACAATATTGAATAATGACAAATCGTATTCAAGGTTATATTTATCCTCGTCCCACTTCATAGATTTCTTTAAGGAACTTATTGCATGTTGAACATATTTTTCATCGCCATACTCAACATAAATATTTATTTCTACTTTTTTATTCGATTTTGTTATGAAATTGTTTTTTACACAATTAAGGTTCCCCGCTACCAATGCAAATAGATATGAGGGCTTCGGATATGGGTCTTCCCAAATTATTTCATGTCGATTATTTGCAAGATTATTTTCTTTTACGACGTTACCATTTGAAAGTAAGACAGGGTAATCATTCTTGTCTGCCTCAATTCTCACGGTGTATTTGCTTAGAATATCAGGCCTATCAGAGTGAAAACTTATTCTTCTAAATCCCTCAGCCTCACATTGCGTAGTTATAATTCCATTGCTCTCATACATTCCTAAAAGGGATGTATTTTCCTTCGGTTTAATTATTCCCTCTATTTTTAATAAAAAATTATCTTTGTTTATATTTTCAATTTTTAAGTTATTTTTTTGCTGTTTGTAGTATTCCTTTCCCAGTAGTGAGTCATCTATAAATATTTTTTTTATTAATATATCCGTACCATCTAGAATTAGATTTCTGGTATTCTTATTTTTTTTTACCAATTTTAGTTTGGTCGTAACATTCACAACATTTTTCTTAATTACGAAGTCCAAAAAGATTTCTGGAATTTCATAATCAAAAACTTTGTAATCTTCAAGTTTCACATATCTTGAAATATTATTTTGGGTTTTTGGATTATTCATCTTTACAAAGAAGTTCAGAAGTTAAAAAATCTAGAATACTTATTTTAAAACTATAAGTTTGGCTTATTATCATCTGTTTCACAAAAATGTGTTTTAATTTCCCCAGAAGGTAGTAGTTCGTATAGAGAAGGATTATTAATATCAGGCGATCCGTCCTTATTAAATTGGTACCTCCAGTCCCATTTTTTATCTGTAAAGGAAATATAATCTTTTCTTAGAGAATATGGAAGCATAAGCGTTTTTTTATTCCAATTAATATTTATAAATGCTCCTGGCTTTAATTCAGATATCTCTTCTACTATGGAAAAGTCACCATTAATATTATTTCTCATCACAAGGTTAAGCTTTGAATTTTCACATACATAGCTACTATTTAAAGCTAATAAAAGTATTGAGGTAATAAAAAATGAATGAATTTTTTGAGCTCCTTTTAAAGTAGATTTACTTTCAAGCTAAATGACTTAATTAAAGATCTTTTTGGATCGATTTAAATCATAATAGATTGCATACTTTTTAGATCTACAAGCTTACAATCTAATTCCTCTTCATAATCCTGAACTGAAATAAAATTATTTAAAAAACCTGAATATTTTGCATCTCCGCCTATGGTGCTTGAAAGTATATATTTTGGATTGAATTTGTTAATCAATTTAGGGATTATATCAGCACCTTTTACAAAAGAACCAACTATGGGTAATTCTAAATTTTTTGTAGGAGTAATTACTGCATCAAGACTTTGATTGTTTAAATTTTCATCAAGATATCCATGGGGTTCTATATAAAACCCATTATCTTGATCGTCTTTAACAATATATCCGTTTTCTATTTGTGGCACTGGAGCCCCAGCAGTTGCTTCAAAACTTAAATTAAGAAGGTTTGTCTTTTCAGTTGGCTTAAGCACTTTAATTGAATTAAAACTAATTTTTTTTAATGTTTCAACAGCACTTTTAGGGCAAATTATAGGAATATCCTTCCTGAACATTTCTAATGTTGGAACATGACAGTGGTCAGGTAATCCTTGGGTTAATAAAATAATATCTATATTTTTATCTATTGAAATTTCTTCTTCTAATGATCCTTTAAAAAACCACTCACCAGGAGGAAATATTAAATCTCCTTTTAGCCAAGGATCAATAATTAAATTGGTTTTTTTAAATTTTATAAACCAACCATTTGAACCAAGGTAGGTCGCTTCAAAAGCCATTATCAATTAATTATTTTATTAGACTATAAGGCACTTTTGGCTTTATCGAGAAATTACTAATTTAGATTAGTTTGCTTCATTTAAGATTTGAAATGACTTTCTTTTAAGATTAAATATTAAAACTTGATTATCTTTATAACTAATCTCCAAGTTTTCTTTTTCTAGCATTTGTATCGGTATTAGAGCTAATCCTCCTGTTCCTGAAAATATGATTGGCATGGTGCTATTTTTATTCCCATTCATTTTTTGTAAGTCAATAGCTTGAGAAACTATTGATCTGGCTTTATCAAATCCGTAGTCTTCTATTAATTCAGGCCATAAAAAGCTAACTGATTCATATTTCGAAAACTCAATTTGTACTGTTTTCATTAAAAAATAATGGATATATGGTGATTAATTACAATATTTTTTTAATTATTATTTTTAAACCTATCCATGACTAGTTGCAGCATATCAACTACATCACCATCAGTTAAATTTAAATCCTTCTTTAAATCATTGCAAGTTAAATTCATTTCAAGTGCCGCTTCAGCCATATGATTAACTTTTTGGTTATCACCACCCAATGAAATAAAGGGATTGAAGTTTTCTATCATTTAATACTTGTTGTTACCACCTAGTTCTAGCCAAGAAATAATTAATTATCATTTATTGATACAGAAGCTTATAAATATGTTATTTAATATTTAGAAAGTTTTTATTTTTAAACTAGGGATATTGATATACCTTTTGATATCAATGCCAATCTTCTTGCTCTTACTAGTAAAGGAAATATCAAATTTGTTCGTTTATTAGATTTAAACACTCTAGAAAGTAACAAAAGTAAACTACTTGAAGGATTATTTATCTGTTTGCAAATAGTATTAATTGCATCTGCCCCATGAAAGATATCTTCATCTTTCAGGAGAATAGCTCCTTTATCTAGGTCATAACCTTTATCTAGGAGGGATTTAATCAGGGTTAGATTTTTACGACCATCAAGAACTTTAATATTATTTAATTTGCTTCTGATCTCAAGGAGCTCAGCAAAATGATTGCAGAATGGGCATTCTCCATCATAAATAAAGGTATAGTTGGAAGTCATTAGAAAAAAACAGTTTTGATGGTTTTAAAGTGCACCAACAAAATAGTAATGCCTCGATAATAAAACAAATAATAAAAATTTTGTGGATTTTTATAAAGGGATAGTTAAACGATTCTAATAATTACGAAGAAATGTCTCAATATAGGTATATTTTTCATAAAAATCTGTATGCTAACTCGGAGATATT